>PMKX01000138.1:4178-10286 GCA_003158705.1 Actinomycetota bacterium | reverse complement strand
GGCCGCCATCGCCCATCCGGCCATCATCCGCACCGACGACGCGGGCCTGCTGCGGCTGGCCCGCGAAGCCGCTCGTCTGGGCGCCGTCGGCTTCGAGTGTTACTACGGCGCCTACAGCAAGGCCGACCTGCGGCGCACGCTGGCCATCGCCGCCGAGCTCGGTCTGGTGGCCACCGGCGGCTCCGACTTCCACGGCAGCATCAAGCCCGACGCCGAGCTCGGCGCGGGGCCCGGCGGGGCGCCCATCCCGGACAGCGTCCTGGCCGAGCTCAAGCAGCGCGCCGCACAGATGCGCCCCGAGGTATAGTCACGTGATGGCTGAGAAGTTCGACCCCGGCAACGCCCACAAGCTCGAGGACCCGCAGCGGCTCGTCGAACTGCCTCCTGCTACAGTCGTCGACCTGCTGCAGCTCGAGGGCGCCGAGACCGTAGTCGACTACGGCGCCGGCACCGGCATGTACTCCGTCCCCTTGGCCCGGGCACTGCCGCACGGTCACGTGGTGGCCGTGGACGCCTACGCCGAGCTGCTGCAGCGCCTACAGGCCAAGCTCGACGACGCGCTGCGCGCCCGCGTGCAGGTGGTGCATACCGAGGCCGACCGCGTACCGCTGGCCGACGGCGCTGCCGACCGCGTGCTGCTCATCACCGTGCTGCACCACATCCACGACGAGCCCCAGGCGCTGAACGAAGTCGTGCGCCTGCTCCGGCCCGGCGGCCTCCTGGTGTGCATCGACTTCGGCCACATGGACCGCCCCGTGGGGCCGCCCAAGGATCACGTGCTCACCACTGCGGCGGCGCGCGCCGTGCTCGCCGGCTTGGGCCTGCGCGAGCTCGCCGTGCACGAGCCGGGCACATTGCTGCGCTATCACCTGGCCATCGTCAGCGAGAAGCCGGCGTGAGCGCCTCGTCCAATCGCGAGCCGGCGTGAGCGGAGCTGAGAAGCCGGCGTGAGCGCCTCGCCGCCGCCACAGGAGCAGCAGCCGCAGGAACGGCGGCGGCCGGGCCTCGTGGCGCACGTCACGCAGGCGCACCACGACGAGGGGCTCGCCGCAGCCTTGGAGCGCGCCGTGGCCCCCTTCGGGGGCTGGAAGGCGCTCGCCCAGCCTGGCGAGCGCATCGCCGTCAAGGTCAACCTGTTGCGCGCCTCGGCGCCGGAGCGCGCCGTGTGCACCAACCCCGAGACGCTGCGCCTGGTGCTGCGCGCCCTCAAGAGCGTCGGCGCGCAGCCCTTTGTGGCCGACAGCCCCGGCGGCCCCGGCACCTCCGCCCTGGTGCGCCGCACCCTGCGCGTCAGCGGCATCGGCGACGTCTGCGAGCAGGAGGACGTGGAGGCGCTTGTCGCCGACGAGCAGGTCACCGAGCTGGCGGCGCCGCGCGCCAAGCTCTTCCGCAGCTTCCCCATCTGTCGCTGCTTTGTGGAGGCCGACGCCGTGATCCAGGTCGGCATCCTCAAGACGCACCAGCTCATGCGTCTCACGGGCGGCGTCAAACTGGCCTTTGGCTGCGTACCAGGCTTGACCAAGGCGCAGCTGCACGTGCGCGCCCAGCGCCGCATGGACTTCGCCGACATGCTGCTGGATCTGTACGAGGCGATAGGCCCGCGCTTCACCATCATCGACGGCATCATCGCCATGGAGGGCAAAGGCCCAGGCAACGGCACGCCGCGCGCCCTGGGCTCGCTGTTCGCGGCGCGCGACTGTGTGGCGCTGGACGCCGCCATCGCCGACCGCACGGCGCACCGCTACGAGGACGTGTACGTACTGGCTGCCGCCGAGCGCCGCCGTCTCATCGACCTGCACCGGCCGTACGAGCTCGCCGGCGACGCCATCGAGCCGCAGCACGACTTCGTGGCCGCTGGCCACGACTCTGAGCTGACCGTGCCCGGCGCCCTGGCCGGCCGGCTAGGGCGGCGCTTGCTCACGGCGCGCCCGCGACTGGTGGACGAGTCGGTGTGCACGCGCTGCGGCGACTGCGCCGCCATCTGCGGCGTGCAGGCCATCACCCTGGCGCCCACACCGGTGTACGACGACGAGAAGTGCGTACGTTGCTTCGCCTGCACGGAGATCTGCCCCACGGCGGCCATCAGCGAGGTCACGCCGCCGCTCATGCGGGCCGTCAACCGGATGCGCCGCCGCTAGCCTCGAGTCAGGTGGAAGACGACCACCTCGGGGCGGCACAGGAAGCGCAAAGGCAAGAAGCTGGTGCCGATGCCGCGCGTCACGTACAGGCGGCGCCCGTCGATCTGATACAGCCCGTCACGGAACTGCGCCAGCGGCTCGCTGAGCATGACGCGCCCGCCGAACCAGGGCAGGCAGATCTGACCGCCGTGNNGTGGGCCGGCGGTCGAGCTGCGCCAGCACCGCCGGCAAGTCGGCGTAGCCGTGCTCCCAGTCGTCGAGGCCGCAGAGCTGTACGGCGGCCCCCTGGCGCTCGACGGTGACCGCCTCGTTGACCAGCATGCGCACGCCCACTTGGCTCAAGTCGCCGAAGTCGACCGGCGGCACACCCGGCGTCTTGGTCTCGCCGTGGTCGTGGTTGCCGAACACGGCGTACACACCCAGCGGCGCCGAGAGCGTGGCGAGCTCGGCCTTGAGCTGGTCAAGCCGACCTGTGCCACACACCAGGTCGCCGGTGATGACGATCAGGTCGGGCGCCACCTCGCGGGCGACGGCGACAGCCTTGCGGGTGGCCCGCAGGTTGAGACTGGGCTGGAAGCCGACGTGCATGTCGGAGAGCTGGACGATGACCAGGCCGTCGAGCTGCTCGGCGAGGTCGGGCAGCACGACCGTGCAGTCCACGCGACGCAGCCACTGCGCCTCGAAGAACATATAGGGGAAGGCGAGGGCGAGGGCGGCGCTCAGCGCCGCCCTCGCCCTCGCCGCAACACGCTTCACGGCCACCGCCGGCGTACTAGCAGGTCGTCACTCCGCGTCGGCGCCCACCCGCTTGCGCAGACGGTCGCGGGTGTCTTCGATCTTCTCCTTGAGGGTGGCGGCGCGGTCGGCCGCCGACTGACCTTCGGCGTCCATGACGTCGCCAAAGCGTTCGCCCTGCCCCTGCAGATCGAAGCCGCCGCCAAAGTACTTCTCGCGCGTCTCCTTGCCGGCTCGTGGCGCCAGCAACACGCCGGCGACGGCGCCGATCACGGCCCCGGCCACAAAACCGCGGCGCTTCTTCTTGCCTTTGTCTCTGGCCATCGCGCTCACCTCCACTGCTCGCTGCCCCAATCCTATCAGGGCGGGCCGGCGACGCCGTCGCGCCCGCCCCACTCACCTACTCCAGCCGCGTGCCGTTCACGACCAGGTTGAAGCTGCAGCCCAGGTACCGGGCCGCGCGCCGGCACATGACCATGCGGCTGAGGAAGATCTCGAAGTACTCCATCATGGGGCTGATGGACGTGTCGATCTCGAGCTCCAGGGTGATGGTCTCGGCCTTGGCGTCGACGGTCACGAACGACTTGGTGGCAGCGCTGTTCACGCGGTCGTGGATGTCGTAGGTGGCCGGGTCTATGGCGCGCACCCGGCTGCGGTGCACGTCGGACTTGTCGCCGATGATGAGCGCTGCCGCCAGGTTGCTCACCGCCTCGCCGTACTCCTCCTCGTGGTTGCCGACGGCGCACATGACCTCGACGTACTCGCTCACCGGCATGCCGAGCCGGTACAGCACGTCGCGCGTGAGCAGAGCGGCGGCGATGCCGTGGTCGAGACGGCTGATGCCGTTGCCCATGTCGTGCAGGTAGCCGGCGATGGCGGCCAGCTCGGCTTCGCGGCGCGGCCGCCCCAGGCGCAACAGGATGTTCTCGGCGATGCTCGCCACCAGACTCGCGTGCCGCGGCCCGTGCTCCGTATAGCCGAGCTGGGCCAGGTTCTCGTCGGCCTTCTTGATGAGGGCCTGCACCTCGTCGTCTTTGCGCACACGGTCGAGGGTGACCCGCTGGGGGTCGAGCTGGTTTGCCTTCGGCGCCATCCCGCTACCTGACCGCGAACTCGTGCAGGCTCTCGTCGAGCACGCCTTCCTTGGTGTCCAGCCAGCCCACCTCCGCCCCGGGGCTGCCGACCTCGCACCAGGCGAGCATGGCTCTGATCTGTTCGTCGTCGCCCTGCAGATGCAGGGCCACGGTGCCGTCGCTCATGTTCATCGCCCAGCCGCTCACACCAAGGCGTTGCGCCTCCGCCCGAGCCGCAGAGCGGTAGAACACGCCCTGCACGCTGCCGTTGACGCGCACATCCACCGCTTTCATGCCGTCACCTCTCCGTCTCTCAGGCGCTTTCCGCAAACCCCTGCTCGCCCACCAGGGGCACGAAGCGCACGCCGATCTGCTCCCTCTCCGTGTAGGAGTCACCCTGGCGCACCAGGAGCACGAGCATCTGGTCTCTACCCGGTTCGCCTATGGGCAGCACCAGGCGGCCGCCGTCCGCCATCTGCCGAAGCAACGCCTTGGGAGGCTCCGGCGCCGCGGCGGTGACCATGATGCCGTCGTAGGGCTGGTGCTCGGGCAAGCCGACGCTGCCGTCGCCCACCCGCGTGGTCACGTTGCGGTAGCCGAGCCCGCGCAGCGCCACCTGGGCGCGGGCCGCGAGCTCGGGCACGCGCTCGATGGTGAACACCTCGCCGGCCAGCTCGGCGAGCACCGCCGTCTGGTAGCCGGAGCCGGAGCCGACCTCNNCCTATGGGCAGGGCGCAGTCGCGGTAGGCGTCGTGCACCAGGTTCTCGGGCACGAACAAGTGCCGCGGCACCGCCCGCAGAGCGGCCAGCACCTCGCGGTCGTCCACACCCCGGCCGGCGATCTGCTCCGTGACCATACGGCGGCGGCGCTCAGCCAGGACTGCGGCAGCCTCGTCGCCCGTCACGTGACTCCTCTCAGGGGACTCGCCGCCTCGCGCTCGCCCTAGCGCAGGACGCGCAGGCCCTTGTACTTGACCCGGCGCCGGCGCGAGAGACGGCCGAACAGCCAAAGGTTGGCGGCGAACACCGCATAGCCCACCAGAGAGAACACGGAGGTGAGCGCGGCGCCGAAGAAGGCGAACATGTCCTCGATCATGCTGATGAGGGCCACCGTAAGCCCGCTCGACGTGGAACGCGGGCGGATGCCGTGCTTGACCGACTGTCCCAACCAGCCGGCTACGGCCCCGACCGCCATGCCGATGACGAAGCCCAGCCAGCCATGGCCGACCGTGGCTGCGCCGGCCAGGGCGCCGACGACGATGCGGTAGGGCATGATGAGCGTGTCCTGTAGCCGGTCGAGAGAGGGCACCTTGTCGAAGGTCGCCTCGAAGATCAGCAGCAGGATGAACACCATGATGGCGACCCAGCTCTGCAGCCACATGAACCTGGGCGAGAGATGGGCGCCCCACTCCAGACGCGAGAGCACGCCGATGGTGACCAGCGTGAGTGAGGCGCGCACGCCGGCCGCGGTGCCGAAGCCGACCATGCGGCCGAGGGCGAAGACCCAACCGATCACAGGCGTCCCTTCACTACGGTCGCGGTCATGGTGCTCACGCGGTGATTGTATACGACGGGCGGGCGGCGCCTGAGCGCCGCCGCCCGCCCGTCACCCTCGCAGTCTCAGGCCTTGGCGTACTTCTTGCGGCCTTCCTCGTATAGGTCGGCGCCGTAGCAGTCGTTGACGACGATGGCCGGGAAGTCCTTGACCTCGAGCCGCGCGATGGCCTCGGCGCCCAGCTCGGGGTAAGCGATGGTCTCGTTGCCGACGATGCGCTGCGCCAGCAGGGCGCCGGCGCCGCCGGTGGCGGCCATGTACACAGCCTTGTGCTCGATCATCGCCTGCTTGACCTCGGGCGTGCGCAGGCCCTTGCCGATCATGCCCTTGAGCCCGTGCGCCATGAGCGTGGGCGCGTAGGCGTCCATGCGCCCGCTCGTGGTGGGCCCGGCCGAGCCTATGNNGCTGATCTGCACCTCGTCGCCGGCACGCAGGCTCTCGACGATCTCGGTGGTGAGCGGCGTCACGATCTTCTTGGCAGCCATCGCTCCTCCCCTCCCTCTCAGAGAACCACGTGCTTGTGGCGCTGCGCGTGACACTGCACGTTCACGGCCATCGGCATGCTGGCGATATGACAGGGCATCTCCTCGATGAACACGCCCAGGCA
>PMKX01000138.1:0-4129 GCA_003158705.1 Actinomycetota bacterium | reverse complement strand
CGTGACCTTGTCGATGGTGCCGCCTATGCCCACGCCGATGATGATCGGCGGGCACGGGTTGGAGCCGGCTCTGGAGACGGTGTCCAGCACGGCCTGCACCATACCCGCCCAGCCTTGCGACGGCTTGAGCATGTTGAGGCTGCTCATGTTCTCGGCGCCGCCGCCCTTGGCCATCATCCACAGCTCGACTCTGTCGCCGGGCACGAGCCGGGTGTGGATCACGGCCGGCGTGTTGTCTTTGGTGTTGCGCCGCGCCTGGGCCGGCTCCTCGGCGATGGACTTGCGCAGGTAGCCGTCGGTGTAGCCCTGGCGCACGCCCTCGTTGACGGCCGCCTCGAAGTCGCCGCCCACCAGGTGCACCTCTTGGCCGATCTCGGCGAAGATGACGGCGAAGCCGGTGTCCTGGCAAATAGGCACCCGGTCGCGGCGGGCGATGTCGGCGTTCTCCACGAGCTGGCCGAACACGGCCTTGCCGACCGGCGACTCTTCGGCCTGCCCGCCCTTCTCGAGCGCCGCGTACACATCCTCAGGCAGGTCGTAGTTGGCCGTGATGCACATCGTCTTCACGGCCGCCGTGATCTCTTGCACGTCGAGCTCTCTGACGCTAGTCATCTATCCCCTTTCGATCCGTGATGAAGGGCCGACTGCCGGCGTAGCTCTCTCACGGGTAGCCAGCCTGAATGACGCTGCTGAGAGCGTAGTAGAGGACGATCATGGCGATCGCGATGACGACGACCGCAACGAGCGTGGCGATGGCGGCGATATCTATGACCGTCTTGCGCACCATTCGCTCCAGCTCGCCGGTCGTCATCTCACTCAGCCGTGTCTCGGGTGGCCGCGTGACCGACCGTGCCGGCAGGGTGAAGGATCCGTCGGCGGCCCACCGTCCGCCGCAATCGGGACAGCCGGTCGCGTCGTCGTGCACATCGAAGCCGCAGCTCGGACAGCGCTTCATCTCTCCCCCCTCGATCGCCCCGCTCGCCGCGGGCTACGGCTGGAGGATACAACCGCGGCGCCTTGACGCGCCAGGTTGATGCGCCTGCGAGGCCAACTCGCCATGGTGAATGGGCTAGGGCGCCTCAGACAGGGAAAGCGGGATGATGGGCGTGCCCGGCGTCGGCCGGATCGCGCGCCAGTGGCGGCTGCGCTTGGCAATGGTGATGTCAATGAAGAAGGGACCGGCGGCATAGGAGGCAGTAGGAGGCGGCACGACAAGGACGGTTGCCTGCCAACGCCCGCTTCCATCTCGGGCCAGCGAGCTGATGAGGACCCTCTCGGCCCCCCAGACCCTGTAGCCCAGGGCTCTCACGGCCCGGACAACCTCTTTTCGAGACGGAGGCGCGCTGGTCGCCGACGCAGATGGGGCGGCCGGGGAGGGCGAACTCGACGTCGCACAGGCGGAGAATGCCAGTGCCAGCCACACGACACCGAGTGCCGACAGCCACCGCGCTCTTGCCGTTGGTCTCACGTGGCCTCCCCCAGCCTGAGTTTGGTCCAACGTCTGGGCGTTGAGCTGCGAGCGCTCACGCCGAGGTCTTGGACTGCGCTTGGGCGAGTCTGCTCGAACGCCTTGTCGGGCGGTTCACCTGACAGCCTTCGCGTCCCGCCCTCAGCCATTCATGCTACCCCTCGAAAGTCCGCGATGGCCTCATCGACGGCACGTCGAGCGATACCCGCCAGCACGGGATTGGTGGTCTGGTAGTAGGGCAAAGCGATCAGCCCGAAGGACAGTGCCCAACCGCGACCGCGATGCCAGGTCGCGTGGTCGACCTGGATGGCGTCGCGGAAGACACGGCGCGTGTCGGGCAGAAGGTAGGTCCAGGCGACCATCACGTCGCACGCGGGATCGCCGACGCCCAGGCAGCCGAAGTCGATCACGCCGCTCAGGCGCCCATTGCGAACGAGAAGGTTCGTGGCGAGGAGATCCCCGTGCAGCCAGACGGCCTGCCCATCCCACACTGGAGCTTCGAGGGCGGCTTCCCACACGGCTGTCGCGGCGTCGGCATCAACGAGAGCGTGAAGCTGGGCGATCGCCGCGCGAGTCTCGGAATCTCTCGCGGCCAGCGGCTCGCCTCGGAAGGAGTTGTGCTGTCCTGGGGCAGGGCCACCGGAGGCATCGATGGTCTGAAGCGCGGTCACGAAGCTACCCAATGAGACTGCCGCCTCGCGCGAATCCGCGACAGGCGCGACGGTCGCGTCCTGGCCTTCGACCCAGCGGCATATGGACCAGAGCCATGGATAGCCGTGGCCGGGCTCCCCTTGGGCGAGCGGAACAGGAACGACGAGTGGAAGGCATGGCGCGAGTGTTGGCAGCCAGCGCTGCTCCTTGTCGACTTCTGCAGCGGCCCCTTCGATGCGAGGGAGCCTGACAACCATGTCGTCGCCGAGCCGGTAGAGCGCGTTGTCCGTGCCGGCCGAGATGACCGGCCGGATGGGCAAGCCCGCCCACTGCGGGAACTGCTCCGACAGCAGCAGGCTCACGAGTGCTGCATCGGTGTCCACCTCGTCGGCGTGCATCCTCACGGCAGACACGAGCTCCTTCGCGGGAGGTTTGCGTGGTTCGGCCTAACGTTGGGCGCATAACCTGTGCGCCGTGCGCTTCCAGTGTATCTGAGCGCTTCGGTGCATCAGGTTGATGCGCTTGTTAGATGCCGGACGAGCCCGACAAGAACTCATCGATCTGCCGGTCGAACCCATCCCGATCCAGGTACTCACGCACGCGGAGGATACGGCCGTCCGCGAACTCGAAGACGCAGACTGCCTGTAGGCGAAGCCGTGCGCCTGACACCATTCGCGAACGATGCGTGCCCGTGTAGTGGCCCGAGCCGTCGAACTCTACGAAGATGAGAGCGCCGCTCTCGGCGGTGTTGCGCGCGCTGAAAGACCAATCGGACAGTTCCGCGTATACCGCCTGCATGTGACGGGCGTAGGCGTCGACACCGGATATCACGATGTCAGACCCGACGGCGTGGTAGGCGACATCCGGGTGCAAGCACGATGACCACGTCGGCCAGTCGCGAGCGTTCTCCGCGTCAAGGAAGCGTTGTAGGGTCGCGAGGTTGCTCAATTGAAGCGCTCCTATGACGTGCATCTAACGCTGGGCGCGTGAGCTGCCGGCCCACTGCGCTGTGAGGTTCATCATACCGTGCGGGCCGGTCTGCTCGATGCGCTGGTTAGACGCGCACATGCCGACCCAGCTACTTCGGGACGGTGTTGGCCTTGCCGCCACCGAAGGACCACGCCAGGATCCCAACAATCGCGGCGCCGAACAGAGCGCCCAGGCCCATGCCGGCAGCGCCGCCGAAGAACAAGGCACCGACGATCACACCAACGATGGCGCCAAGAACCGCGCCAACGACCGCCCATACCACACGATGGCGGGGCCGGCTCGTGACCGACGAAGGGGCAGCTGCGACGGGCGGTTCATTCATCTCTGGCCTACCTTGCTCGGAGGTGGTGGGACGCCATGCCGGGTGCCGCGTCTAACTAGGCGTTGAGCGGTGCCCGCGGACGAGGAGGTCTTTCGCAGACCGTCCGGGCGTCTGCTCGAACGCCTTGTTGGGCCGAACCGACCGTGGTTGATCACCGCACAAGAGCGCGCACCCAAGCGGTCTGCGGCCGAACCTGCCATCTGCCGCTCGCCTGGTCCCAGAGCACAGAGAAGACGGCGTGGACCGTCGCGGGCAGCACGCTCGACGTCATACCCGGCTGGGTGCGGAAGGTCGCACGGTAGACGAGCCTTGTCGAAGAGCGCTGCTCCGCAAACGCCAGCGAACGCAGCCGGAGGCTGAAGTCGACCGAATTCGAGCGTGTCTGCGGTATCGACGCGGCGATGTAGTCCCGCAGAGCCTGTTCGGCGGCTTGGCTATCGAGAGATGACGCGCTCGGCGTCGGCATGGCCTTGCCGGAGCCACCACAGGCAGAGGCCAGCACAAGAGCCGCTAGCAGGAGCCAGACGCCCGCGAGTTCACGCCATCGGCGGAACATTGACCTGGGGAGAATCACCGCTACCTCCTTCGGTTCGGCCCAACAATGAGTATGCGGTCTGTGTACCATCACGGCACAGCGTACGCACTTCTGCATAAGACGTCACGGTGATCTCGGGCGGCGGGGTTACGCAGGCTGCATA
>PMKX01000188.1 GCA_003158705.1 Actinomycetota bacterium | reverse complement strand
GGCCGAGCAGGCGCAGGCCGAGGCGAGTGGCGAGGGGGCGTGGGCGGGGGCGAGTGGCGATTCGTCGCTGGGGGCGGCCGGCGAGCCGTCGTCAGGTGCCTTCGCCGGCGTGCCGCTGGTGCTCAAGGATCTCATGGCCGCGGTGGCCGGCGAGCCGCTCACCAGCTCNNTGCCGCTTTCTGGCCAACTACGTGCCCGACCACGACAGCGAGCTCGTGCGTCGCCTGCGGCGGGCCGGCTTCGTCTTCGTCGGCAAGACCAACACGCCGGAGTTCGGCATCATGGCGGTCACCGAGCCGCGGTTTCGTGGCCCGGCCCGCNNCCGCAACCCGTGGGACACCGACCGCACCACCGGCGGGTCGAGCGGCGGCTCGGCGGCGGCCGTGGCCGCCGGCATCACGCCGCTCGCTCACGGCGGCGACGGTGGCGGCTCCATCCGCATACCGGCGTCGTGCTGCGGACTGTTCGGTCTCAAGCCGTCGCGCGGCCGCGTGCCCCTGGGCCCCGATTTCGGCGAAGCCTGGGGCGGGTTCGTCCAGGAGCACGTGCTCACCCGCAGCGTGCGCGACAGCGCCGCCGTGCTCGATGCCACCAGCGGCGCAGACGAGAGCGCGCCGTATGCGGCTCCGCCGTCGGCGCGCTCCTTCCTCTCCGCGGTGACGGCCGATCCGGGCCGGCTGCGCGTGGCCTTCACCAGCGAGCCGTTCTTCGGGCGCAGCACGCACGCGGAATGCCGCGCCGCGGTCGAGAACGCGGCCAAGCTCTGTGAGTCGCTCGGCCACGAGGTGCAGGAGGCGGCGCCGCGCTTTGACAAAGCGGCGGCGCGGCGCGCCTTCATGGTCGTCGTGGCCGCCAGCGTAGCGCGCGACGTGCAACGGGCCGGCGAGCTGATGGGCCAGGGGCCCACCAAGGCCGGCTTCGAGCCGGCGACCTGGTTCCTGCGCTCCGCCGGCCGCCGCCTCAGCGCCGAGGACTACGAGGCGGCGCTGGACACGGCGCACGAGGTGCGCCGCAGCTTCGCCGCCTTCTTCGCCGACTTCGACATCCTGCTCACGCCCACGCTGCCGCAGCCGCCGGTGGCCGTCGGTGCCCTTCAGCCGCACGGTCTGGACGCGGCGGCTCTCGCCTTGCTGCCCTATCTGCCCCTGGGCCCGGCGCTGCAGCCCCTGCTCGTCAAGTTCGCCACCGACACGTGGGAGGCCATGGGCAACACCATGGTCTTCAACCAGACCGGCCAGCCGGCCATGTCGGTGCCGCTGGCCTGGAGCGCCGACGGCTTGCCCATCGGCCTGCAGTTCGCGGCCCGCTACGGCGAGGAGGCGACGCTCTTCTCGCTGGCCGGCCAGCTCGAGGTGGCGCGCCCCTGGGCTCAGCGCCGTCCGCCGCGCTTCNNCCTCTCGTCCGTCCGTTCATCCAGCTCACGCCATCCGCGCCGCCCATTCGCCCGCAGCTTCTGCTAGAATCGTGCGGCCGTGGGCGGAGCCAGTGCGGGCGAGGCCGTGGCCAGGCGGCATGACCGTCGCCGAGCAGCGGGTCTCTCGCCAAGCATCGTCTCCACCAGCGGTTCTAGTGCCGTGGTTCGAACTTGGAGGGACTCATGTCGGCTTCCAATTCACCCGCACGCTACGTCCTTGTGCTCCACTTCATCGTTGCCCTTGTGTTCGCCGTTCCCTTGCTGGTGTTCGCGTACCGGTTCGCGCACTGGGTTCACTGGCGTCCCTTCGACCCGACGATGGCCAAGATGCTGGGCGCTGCCATGCTGGGCCTCGGCATCGGCTCGTTGCTCGCCGCTCGCGACCCGCTCAAGCACCGCGTGATCGTGCAGATGGAGATCGTCTATGCGTTGGTCGCCAGCGCGGCCGTCCTCTACAGGCTCGTGCGCTACACCGACGCCACACCGCACTTCGCCTGGGTGGCGTTCGGCGTCACCACCGCCTTCTTCGTCCTCTTCTGCCTCACGTATCCGCGCGCCGTGGTGGAGGGTGTGGCCGCGAGCGAGGCTCCTGTTGCTCAGGCCGCCGTTGAGACCCCTGCTGCTGAGGCGCCCGCCCCCGAGGCCGCTTCCCCGGGCGAAGGCGAGAGCGCGGGCGGGAGCGACAGCCAAGCCTAGGCATCGAGCGCCGCGGCCCGCGCTATACTGGTAGCCGCGTGGGCCGCTAGCTCAGTTGGGAGAGCGCCGCCTTTGCACGGCGGAGGTCAGGGGTTCGACTCCCCTGCGGTCCACCACCGTTGTCAGAACGACAACGTTTTCTCCTGCAAACGACGGCTAACAGCCCCGCCGGTCGCCTACCCGGTCGCTCGCGATTCCCGTCGTCGTATCAAAGACGCTGCGGAGTGCCTTGTGAAGAGGGACTATGCTCCTATGGTCAGGCTGATGCGACTGCTACGCGTGGAGGAGGTTCTGCCGTGCTTCGTATGCGCGAGTGGGGGAGGGGCCCATCGTGCCGGCGAGCTCATCCGCCGTGGGGACCCTAGCGACTGCACTCGTCACAGAATCGCCACCGAGAGCATTGACTAGGTACAAAGTGCCAGACGGCGGCGCACGACGCGGGTGACCATGGCAGACGCAGACACACCTCGTGACGAGGATCTCCTGATCGCTTCAGGCGAGCGGGCGGCAGAGTTCGTCGCGTTCTACGATCGCACGCTGCCCGGTCTGCTCGGCTTCTTCGCGCGCCGCACCCTGGACGGTCAGGTCGCGGCCGACCTGACCGCGGAGACGTTGGCGGATGCCTTCGCCGCCCGGGGCCGCTTTCGCGACCGCGGCGACGGCTCGGCGACGGCCTGGCTCTACACCATCGCCTACCGGAAGCTGGGCCGTTTCCTCAGACACCGCCGAGTGGAGGATGCGGCACGGCGACGGCTTGGCCTGCAGCGCCTCGAGCTCTCAGCCGAGGACATCGAGCGGGTCGAGGCGCTGATCGACTTCGAAGAGGTCGGTCGCGCGGTCGCCGCTGCGTTCGGTGAGCTGCCGCCTGGCCAGCGCGAGGCGCTGCGCCTGCGTGTGCTCGAGGGCCGCTCGTGTCGCGAGATCGCCAGCGCGCTCGGCTGCAGCGAGGATGTCGTGCGGGCGCGTGTCAGCCGAGGCTTGAAACGCCTGGCCGCTGAGCTGGATCAGTGAGGTGACGCGATGAGCACAGAGGACGAGACGAGGCCGTTGAAGGGTATGCGCTTCGCCGCGGACCTGCGGCGCCAGTTCGAAGAGCTGGCCGGGAGCGCGGCAACCTCTGAGGCGCCGAGTGCCGATCGAGAGGCGCGGCGCCCCCTCCTGTGGCGCGCACTGATCGTCGCGGCAGTGGCCTGCCTGGGCCTGGTTGCCGTCGCGCTCGGGTCCGTCTACCTGCTCTCCGGCAGCGGGGGCAAGAAGCAGGGTGCAGCTCGCCCCCAGACCAGCGCGCATACGGGCGCACGTACGCTGGGCCCGGCTCCGCCGATGGTCGGCGATGAGTTCGTCGGCATGGGCAAGGGTCTCGACGGAGTGCCCTGGGTCTGGGGCGATCGACGCCCTCGCAACGGCCTTCCCACCGCGCTGGTGGAACGCTGGACCGGGCAGAGCTGGCAAGCCGTTTCCACACCGGCGGGAAGGATCGAGGGCGTGGCGGCGCTGTCCAGCGACGATCTGTGGATCGCCGAGAACACGCCGCGCGGAGGGCGGCTTACGCAGTGGAACGGTGCCACGTGGAGGGCCTTCCCGTCGATCAACTTCGCCGACACCAGCGAGACCAGCAACGCGCTGCTTGCCCTCTCACCCAACGACATCTGGGCGGTGGGCAGCGCGAAGGATACCTTCGCCAATGCCCCGCGCACGAACCGTCCCCTGGGCGGTCGGCTGCAGACCCTGCACTGGGACGGCAAACGTTGGAGCTCGGTGCCTGCTCCCGCCTTGGGTCGCGGGGTCGGCAACGTCTCGCTGCGCTTGGTCAGGGGCGTCTCGCCCTACGCCGTGTGGGCCTTGGGTGACTACGAGGAGTACCATCGCACAATCTCCGGCGGGAGGGTGCAGTGGGTCGCTGGGCGCTGGGTTGAGTTCCTGCTGCAGTGGGACGGTGCTCGCTGGACCCGCGAGCCCTGGCCGACGCAGCAGCTCGCGACCAACCCCAAGGACGAGATCGCCATCGAAGACATGGCGGTGGCAAGCGACGGCGAACTCTGGTGTGCGGGGCAACGCTGGTTTGGTCCGGACAATACCGGCGACCTCTACGTGCCTGTCGTGCTGCGTTTGCAGGCGGGCCGCTGGCAGATCATGGCCTCCTCGGCGACACCGTCGCTGCCGGCCGACTGGAAGCAGTTCATGCCGACCTCCATCTCCCTCACTTCGGCGCAGGATGTCTGGGTCGCCGGTGGGTCGGGCACTGGCGATCGCGCCACCCTGTGGCACTGGAACGGGCAAGCCTGGAGTGTCGTCGACCTGCGCCAGGCGCAGGCTCCGGATGAAGTATCGAACTGTGGCGTGCTTGCCGTGGCGGCCAACGACGTCTGGGCGTTCTCGACCTTGACACAGATGAGCGACACACTCGTTCGGCTCGAGCCCCTGTTCCACCATTTCAATGGGACGTCTTGGAGTTCCGTGCCGGCCACCCCCGCTGGCGTGGCTCAGCCCTAGAGCGGTCGCGCCGCTGACCACCGCCAAGGAGGGAACTATGCGATCAGCTCGCGAGGTTGGCATCGTGACGCTGTTGCTGGTGGCATTTGCAGGCCCGACCTTGGGCTGTGGGAGCCAGACTTCGGCCACCCTTCCCTCGTCGTCCTCGCAGGCCACCGTCACCGGGGTCGCGCCGCCGGCGTGGCTTGAGGGGAACATCGCGGCGGTGCTGACGACGAGCGCACAGCACGTGAGCCATGTGAACTGGGTGCTGACCACCGCGAGGCAGGCGGCGCCGCTCATGGGACTGAGCCAAAACGACCCCAGCGTGAGCGCCGACCCTGGACGCCATGTGTACCTCTATCTCGTGGCTGGTCTCTGGCCGCCGCCCTCTCCGGCGCCAACGGTGTCGCCGGCCATCAGCCCCTCGCAGGGTGCGGTCACCTACCACTGGCTGATGATGCAGGTCGATGTGCAGAGCAGACGAATAGACGGCCAGAACGCGACTGTGAATCGTCCCAACACCTCGGCCATCAGCGGCTGGCAGACGTTGGTCTACCACTAGAGCAGGGGCAGGCCGAAGATGCCTCGGAACGGCGGCGCCTGGTGTGCAGTCAAGCGGACGCTCTCCCCTTGGGTCCTCGCTCAGTGGCTCGGACTTCACTCAATCAGTCGTCGGACCTCTTCACGGAGGTTCGAGAGTTGTCCACTAAGGTCCACCAGCTCGTTGTCGAAATGACAGAGTTTCTCCTGGAGTATGGCCTCCAGTGCGCGAAAGTGCTGCACGATCTAGGGTTTCGGCACGCTCTCGGCAGCAGCCTGGCCGCGTAGCGGCAGTCGCAGCCGGAGAGCGCGCAGATCTTCATCCAGCATCAGCCTGCGCTCACGCTTGCCGGCTTTCGTGTAGCACCTGCCCCCCCCGTGTTCGATCGCCGCTCCGCGATCGACGGGGCCACCGTTACCGCTCTTCTTGCCGTAGGCATGCCGGGCTCGGAGTTCGGCGTGCCTCGAGTACATTTCTGGTGAGGCAATGCGCTCTCTTGACATCCCAAGGCGCGCGCATACACTCTGGCCCGAATCGTCGGGGCGAGCGGTAGCCCGGCCTGGGGCGCGAGCCGGCCGGTGGGCGCCAAGCGCCGGCCACCGGCGCCGCCATGAGGCTACTCACGAACGGAGGCCGTCGATGAGCATGCGAAGGTTGAACCGGGCCGGGGCTCTCACAATCGGACTCGCGCTCCTGGCCGCCGCGGTGGCGTTCGCGCCCGGCGCCGGCGCATCGACACCCAAGTCGGTGCTCGTCTTCTCGGGCGGCAAATCGTTCGCAAGTATCTACCAGACCGACTCGACGGGGAAAGGCCTGAAGTGCCTGCTCGTCGGCAGCGCATCGCCGTTCTCGAAGTGCTACGGCAGCCCTTCGCTCTCCCGGAACGGCAAGCTCCTCGCCTACACACTTGGCTACAAACTCTACGTGCTCACTCGTTCCACCGGCCACAAGACTGGTCCGCTCTCGAAGGGGGCTTGGCTCGCCCGACTGAGCCCCGACGGCAAGAAGGTCGGCGATCTCGAGCTGTTCCCGAGCGGTTACTTCGCCGTTTGCACGTTCAACGCCAACGGCGCCGGCACGGACCACGGCCGCATGGGTCTCGGCACCACGAGCAGCTTCGGCTTCACAAGCGACGATCGCGTCCTCGCCGCTGTCAGCGACCAGTACGACGCCGCGGCAGGCCGTTGGGAGACGGGTATCGGCCTGATGGCGCAGGATGGCACGGGGGTCGAGAGGTGGATCGCCTTCACGATGGGCTACGACCTCTTGGACCCGGCCCTCTCGCCGAACGGCAAGCTGCTCGCGGTCACGCGTTCGGCGCCGGGCGCCACCGAAGGGCAAATCGCCATCTACGACTACGCAACGGGCGCGTTCGTGCGAACGCTCAGCACGGGCAGCACGGACTCGGGGCCGGTCTGGTCGCCGGACGGGACGCGGATCGCGTTCGTGCGCGGCGCCTCGACATCCCACGCGCACATCTACACGGTCTCGGCGACGGGCGGCTCGCTCAAGTCGATCGCCACGGGCCGCTCGGTGACCTGGGGGAAGTAGCGTCCCACCACCGGGCGGTTCCTCCCGCGCCCGCAAGACAATGCCTGGGGGCTCCAACTCTCGTAGGGCAGGCCGCATTTCGCCGTGGGCGAAGCAGAGCCCGATCTACGTCTGTGGCCGCCCCTGCGACTGCACCGGGGTGCCCTCCACCCCCGAGGACCTTCAGCTGCTGGCGAGAAGCCTGAACTGCGACGACGAGGTGGCTCCGGAGACGATCGCGCCTCCCGGCATTGTCTGAGCCAGTTGCATGAATCGGAAGCCTCGTCGCCCAAGCTGACGTACAATGCGGTCGTCAGAAGTCACAGCCTTCAGGGGCGAAGGGGAGGTGCGGCGTGGGCCTGCAAATCGATATCGACGCGGAAGGGCTGGCTGTGTTCTGCCGGCGCGCCGGCATCCGTCGCCTCTCCTTCTTCGGCTCCGTCCTGCGTGAGGATTTCGGCCCCGAGAGCGACGTCGACGTGCTGGTCGAGTTCGCCCCCGATGCTGGGATCGGCCTCTTTGAGTTCGTCGATCTGCAGCGCGAGCTCGGCGAGCTCCTCGGACGCGACATCGACCTGCACACGCCGGCCAGTCTCAGCCACTTCTTCCGCGAGGGTGTCGTTGATTCCGCCGAGGTCGCCTATGCCGCATAGGCGCGACAGCGTCTTCATCGCGCAGATGGTGGAGGCCGCCGAGGCCGCACTCGAGTTCAGCGATGGGCACACTGCGGAGAGCTTCGCCGGCGATCGCCTCGTCGGCTACGCCGTGGTGCGCGCCATCCAGCTCATCGGCCAGGCGGCACGTGGCGTCTCCGGGGAGCTGCAAGAGGCCCACCCGGAGATCCCGTGGCGCGAGATGATCGGCATGCGCAACGTCGTCGTGCATGACTATGCCGACGTCGATCTGGCGCTCGTCTGGAAGACGGTGCGCGAGGATCTTCCGGGGCTTGTCGGGCGGCTGAACGCGATCCTCGAGGAGGGCAGCGCCTCCTAAAGCCGCTGGGGCGCGGAGCTGCCCACCAACGTCATCCTCGGAGCCCACCTTCTCTTCCGCGTGTCACATCCCTAGGCGCATGAGCCTGGAGCATGCCATGCCTCGCAGGGTGGGATGGGTGTAGCATGGCGCTGTACGTACGGTCGGCACTTCTCGTGAGGGGGGCTTGCGATGTCGTTCTGCCGTGACGGTGGGGATTCCGCTGACGTGAGGTCATGGCGATGAGGCGCCCGCTGTTGCTCTGTGTGGCGTGTGTCGTCCTTGCGCTGGCTCTTCTCGCTGCCACTCCCGTCTGCGCCCAGGTCTCCACGCGCGACGGCGGCTGGGTCAGCCAGTACCCGCCGCCACAGGACAACAGCCTCACCTCGGTCGCGTTCCCCAACGCGTCGCACGGCTGGGCGGTGGGCGAGAACGGCACTATTCTGGCCACCACGGACGGCGGTGGCCACTGGCGACTGCAGGCGTCAGGGACCGACGAGTGGCTCTCGGGAGTCGCCTTCCCCAACGCGTCGCACGGCTGGGCGGTGGGCGACGACGGCACGATCTTCGCCACGACTGACGCCGGCGCCCACTGGCAATCTCAGACATCGGGCACCGTCAGCGGGCTGAGTTGCCCGGTCTTCCCTGACGCGTCCCACGGCTGGGTGTTGAGCGCGCACGGGACAGTCCTTGCTACCAAAGACGGGGGCGCCCACTGGAAGGCGGAGAAGACGGGCACCGACAAGAGCTTGAGTGCCATCGCCTTCCCAGACGACCGGCATGGCTGGGCGGTGAGCGCGCACTACACGGCCGGCACCGGACCGGGCAGCGGCGCCATCTTCGCCACCGCTGACGGCGGTGTCACTTGGAAGAAGCAGAAGACGAGCCCGAAGGCTCCGCTCACGGACGTCACCTTTGTCGACGCCAGCCACGGCTGGGTGACCAGCGACGCAGGCACGATTCTCGCCACCAGCAACGGCGGAGTCACCTGGACGACGACGAAGAAGCTGGGCGCGTGGGATCGACTCTCGACCGTCTTCTTCTTGAATGCCACCCACGGCTGGGCCATGGGTGAGGGCGGGGACTACGGCAACACCGTCATTCTCGCGACCACGGACGGTGGCGTCACCTGGAAGAGGCAGTCCTCGCCAGGCTCGCCTACGTTCTCCGCCCTCGCCTTCAGCGATGCGGCACACGGCTGGGCGGTAGGCCAGAGCGGCACCATCCTCGACACCAAAGACGGGGGCGCCCACTGGAAGGTGCAGAAGCCAGGGACCTGGCAGAACCTGGAGGCCGTTGCCTCCCCCGACCCTGCTCACTGCTGGTCAGTGGGTGAGTACGGCACCATCCTCGCCACAACGGACGGTGGCGCGCACTGGAAGCACCAGAAGTCGGGCACCAGCGAACATCTTCGCGGTGTCGCCTTTCCCGACGCCACGCACGGCTGGGCGGTGGGCGGCAACGATCGCGGGTACACGAGCGGGGTCAAAGGTGTGATCATCGCCACCACCGACGGTGGCGCCCACTGGCGGGTGCAGAAATCTGTGACCAACGCCTGCCTTCTGGCGGTCGCCTTTGCCGACGCGTCTCACGGCTGGGCAGTAGGTTCTAGAGGCACCATCCTCGTCACCGCGGACGGTGGCACCCATTGGCAGAAGCAGAAGTCTGGCACGGAATGGTGGCTCACCGGTGTCGCCTTCCCCGACGCCACGCACGGCTGGGCGGTGGGCGGCAACGGTACGATCCTCGCCACCACTGACGGCGGTGCTCACTGGCTGGTGCAGAGGTCGACGACCATGAATCAGTACCTCAACGGCGTCGCCTTCCCTGATGCCACGCACGGCTGGGCGGTGGGCGAGGACGACGGCGCGATGGGGGGCATGGGCTACATCATCCTCGTCACCGCGGACGGCGGCGCCCACTGGACGGTGCAAAAGGACACGGCGGATGAGCCCTACTACAACATCCTCTACGGTGTCGCGTTCTCGGACGACACGCACGGATGGGCGGTGGGCGGCTACAGCCCCATCCTTGCCACCAGCGACGGCGGTGCTACCTGGACGGTGCAGGACAAGTCAGCGACACAGCCCGCCTTCAACGGCATCGCGTTCTCGGACGCCACGCACGGTTGGGCGGTCAGCTTCCACAGCACGATCGTCGCCACCAGCACCGGAGGTAACTGAATGAGACGCTACCTGCTGCTTTGCGTAGGGTGTCTTGTCTCTGCGTTCGCTCTGTTCGCCGTTGCACCCGCCGGCGCCAACACGTCCCCCCGCGACGGCGGCTGGGCGTGGCAGAACCCGTTGCCACAAGGCAACGGACTCTCCTCGGTCAGCTTCCCCGATGCTGACCACGGCTGGGCTGTCGGCAGCGGAGGCGCCATTGTCGCGACCAGCGACGGCGGCGCCACCTGGACACAGCAGAGCTCCGGCACAACGGATGACCTCTCCTCCGTCTCCTTTCCCGACGCCTCGCACGGCTGGGCGGTCGGCGGCGACTGGCAAGCAAGCAAGGGCGTCATTCTCGCCACCAGCGATGGCGGCGCGCACTGGCAGATGCAGACCGCGGGGACCGACGCGGACCTAAGCGCCGTCGCGTTCCCTGACGCCACGCACGGCTGGGCGGTGGGCGGCGCATACGATCCAGACCTGGGCACATGGGGGTGCTTCATCCTAGTCACTTCTGACGGCGGCGCACACTGGCAGGTGCAGAAGGTTGTGGCCAATGTGCAGGCCCAAGGCGCTTCGTTCCCTGACGCCACGCATGGCTGGGTAGTGGGCGGCAAGTGGGGGTCGAATGGGGGTGTCATCCTCGCCACCAGCGACGGCGGCGCACACTGGCAGGTGCAGAGATCCATAGCCCGGCAAAGCGTGAACGCCGTCGCCTTCCCTGACGCTGCACACGGCTGGGCCGTAGGTGGCACAACGTACTGGGACAAGGGCGCCGCGCACGACAGGTGCATCATCCTCGCCACCGCAGACGGCGGCGTCCACTGGAAGATGCAGAAGTCGCCGACCGAGTGCATCTTGTCGGCCATCGCCTTCCCCGACGCCACGCACGGCTGGGCAATAGGCTTCGACGACAAGACGCGCAAGCAGCTCATCCTTGCCACGAGCGACGGCGGCGCCCACTGGCAGGCGCAGAAGTCGGGCACTTTGCGCTTCTTGAACGCCATCGCCTTCCCTGACACCACGCACGGCTGGGCGGTGGGCCAGTACGGCATCATCCTTGCCACAAACGACGGTGGCGCTCATTGGCAAGCGCAGAACGAGGTGAGCGGCGCGGAACTCTGGTCTGTCGCTTTCCCCGACGCTACGCACGGCTGGGCGGTGGGCGGTGACTGGGCAAAACATACAGGTGTCATCGTTGCTACCAGCGACGGCGGTTCCCACTGGCAAGTGCAGCAGTCGGGCCTCGGCGAGTGGCTCAACGGCGTCACCTTCACGGACGCCATGCACGGCTGGGCGGTGGGCGGCAACTGGAAGGCAAGCAAGGGTATCATCCTTGCCACCAGCGACGGCGGTGCCCACTGGCAGGTGCAGAAGCCGGCGACCGACCAGCGCCAGTACCTCAACGCCGTCGCCTTCCCCGACGCCACACATGGCTGGGTAGTCGGCCAGGTCGGCAAGACGGGCAAAGGCGTCATCCTCGCCACCAGCGACGGTGGCGCCCACTGGAAGGTGCAGAAGTCGCCGCAGAGCTTTGAGCTGGACAGCGTCGCCTTCCCTGACGCCACGCACGGATGGGCCGTGGGCGCGGTCGAGTACGACGCGGGCGTCATTCTCAGTACCTCCGACGGCGGAGCTCACTGGAAGGTGCAGAACTCGAAGATCGACGAGTGGCTCAATAGTGTTGCTTTCCCCGACGCCACGCACGGCTGGGTCGCAGGCGACTCGGGCGCGATCCTTGCCACGAGCACGGGAGGCGATTGAGATGGGGTCTCGGCTCAGTTCGCGGCGGTCGGTCAAGCGTGTTGCGATGAGACGCCCGCTGTTGCTCTGCGTTTCGTGTGTCGTCCTTGCGCTGGCTCTTCTCGCTGCCACTCCCGTCTGCGCCCAGGTCTCCACCCGCGACGGCGGCTGGGTGTGGCAGAACCCCCTGCCGGAGGCGAACGGTCTGAACGCCGTCGCCTGCCCCGACGCGACCCATGCCTGGGCGGTCGGCCGGTTGGGCACCATCCTCGCTACCACAGACGGTGGCGCCCACTGGAGCGTGCAGGACTCGGGGACAAGCGACAGCCTCTGGTGTGTGAGCTTCCCAGATGCGGCTCACGGCTGGGCATCGGGTATGGACGTGAAGACCGACAAGGGCGTCGTCCTCACCACCAGCGACGGAGGCGCTCACTGGCAAGTGCAGAAGTCAGGCGCGGATTGGACCTTCCACAGCCTCGCCTTTACAGACGCCACGCACGGCTGGGCGGTCGGCGCTCACGGCGACATCTGGGCCACCAGTGACGGCGGCGCTGACTGGCACGACCAGACGCAGGGCGCATTCGGAGGCCTGACTGCTGTGGTGTTCCCCGACGCCTCCCACGGCTGGGCGGTGGGGGGCGCGTGGCCGGGAGGCAAGGAGACGATCCTTGCCACCAGCGACGGTGGTGTTCACTGGCAGGTACAGACATCGGTCACCAACGCCGACCTCACCGCCGTGGCTTTCCCCGACGCCGCGCACGGCTGGGCGGTGGGCGACGCGTTCAAGGGGCGGACGCAGAAGGCCGTGATCCTCACGACCACGGACGGCGGCGCCCACTGGCAAAGGCAGACGGTGGGCACCGACATGATGCTCTACGCCGTGGCCTTCCCCGATGCCACGCACGGCTGGGCGGTAGGCTCCAACTATAGGACGGGCAAGAGCGTGATCCTCACCACCACGGACGGGGGCGCCCATTGGCAAGCGAGGACGGCGGGCAAGTACGCGGAGCTG
The DNA here is from genome assembly GCA_003158705.1 of Actinomycetota bacterium. GTDB lineage: Bacteria > Actinomycetota > Thermoleophilia > UBA2241 > UBA2241 > FEN-672. The sequence goes on along the minus strand of PMKX01000188.1, from coordinate 7,970 downwards.
CGTGGCGTCGCATTCTCCGGCGCCTCGCACGGCTGGACGGTAGGCGATTGGGGGGCCCTCTTCGGTACCACAGACGGTGGCGCTCACTGGCAGCGGCAGACGTTGGGCAGCTCCATGGACCTTCACTCGGTCGCCTTCCCAGACACCACGCACGGCTGGGCGGTGGGCCGGCGCGGCACCATCCTCGCCACCACAGACGGCGGCGCCCACTGGCAAGCGCAGAGCGCCGCGACGCGAGTGCGGCTCTGGGCTGTCGCTTTCCCCAGCACCACGCACGGCTGGGCGGTGGGGAACCACGGTACCATCCTCGCCACTACAGACGGCGGCACCCACTGGCAGATGCAGAAGTCGGGGACCACGTGCGGTCTGTTCGGCGTCGCCTTCCTCAACGTGACGCGCGGCTGGGCAGTCGGCAGGCGCGGCACCATCTTGGTCACCAGCGACGCCGGCGCCCACTGGCGGGTACAGAAGTCGGGGACGGACAAGTGGCTGCGTGCGGTCGCCTTCCCCGATGCCACGCACGGCTGGGCTGTGGGTGGCCAGGTGTCCGTGGGCACAGACTGGTTTCACTGGACACGCGTCATCCTCGCCACCACCGATGGCGGCGCCCACTGGAAGCTGCAGAAGGTGCCGATTAGGTGCAACCTGTCGGCCGTCGCCTTCACCGACGCCACCCACGGCTGGGCTGTGGGCTGCGGCTGGAAGATGATGAACGGCGTCATCTTGGCAACGAGCGACGGCGGCGCCCACTGGAAGCTGCAGAAGTCGACGTCCCTAAACTGGCAGCTCCACGGCGTCGCGTTCGCTGACACAAGGCACGGCTGGGCAGTGGGCGGCGGTGTCGCCACGCCCGGCACCGTTCTCGCCACCTCTGACGGCGGCATCCACTGGCAGGCACAGACGTCGCGCACGGACGAGCTCCTCTTGGGCGTCGCCTTCCCCGACGCCACGCACGGCTGGGCCGTGGGCTGGGGAGGCACCATCCTCGCCACCGGCAGCGGCGGCAACTGAGCGGGGGCAGGGCGACTGCCGAGAAGGCGAACGGCGCCGGGGCGCAGCCTGCTAGACTCGTCGCATGAGACTCAGCCTCGCCATCCTCGGGGTAGCGGTGCTCTTGCTCGCCGGGTGCGGCGGCAAGGTGACCCCCGCTCCGTCGCCAACCTCTGTTCCTCACCCGACGACCTTCACGAGCCAGGCCTACGGCTTCTCTCTGACCTATGACGCCGGCCAGCTCACACAGAGCCCGAGTGGCCTGAGTGAGCCCAAGCACGGCCAGCTGGTCATTGACTTCATCAAGCAGGACCTCGCCGGCATCGAGATCACCGCCCTGAGAGAAACGCGTGCCATCGGACCGGGCGTCGTGCGCAGGGTGCTCGAACACACGCTCCGCGGCATGTACCTGCCCGCCGACCAGCGGCGAGCGGTCAGGCCGGCGAGCGTCGGCGGCCTCCCTGGTCTGGAAGTGGACGGCTCTGCTCAGGGCGCGCGGACGGAGGTCTTCGCCGTCGGGCGCGGATACTACGTCTACACCATCATGATCGGCGCGGATGCGAAGGCGTGGGACAAGCTGCGCCCCATGCTCGAGGTCGCTGCGCAGACGTTCACGATCCTCAAGTAGCGGCGGCTAGGCCGTGGGCGAGTCGCCGAGCGCCGGCCGGAGCAGCTCGCCGGCGGCAGCGACCGCCGCGTCCAGGTCGAAGGCGGGGTCGAGCGCGGCCTGCAGGGCGAGGCCGTCGGCGATGGCTTGCAGAACGGCGCCGACCGCGGGTCGCCGCCAGGCGGACCCGCCGCCGACGGCCACGCCCGCCATGTCGAGGTCCAGCTCGCGGTACTCGGCGAACAGCTCGGCCACACGCTTGCTCAGCGTGGGGTCGCGCAGCGCCAGCACGATGAGCTCGAAGAAGTCGCGCTGCCCAGGCACGTCGTGGCCCTCGCGGCGGATCAGCTCGAGATAACGGTCGAGGCCACTGTCATCGCCGCCGCTCGACCTCAGCCGCCAGACGTCCACCGCGAGGTCGTGGAAGAGCGAGTCGATGAGGATCTCGACCAGGCCGGCGCGGCTGCCGAAGTGGTAGGGGATGAGCGTGCGGCTCACGTTGGCCTCGTTGGCGACCGCCTCGATGGTGAGCCCCTCGAAGCCGCGCTGGCGCAGCACCGCCCGCGCGGCTGCCAGGATGCTGCCGGCGCTCGCCGGCAGGCTGGCGAGCGGGTCCTCGATGGAGAGCCCGGGCGCCGGCCGGTCGGTCACGCGAGGAGTCTTGGGCCGGCCCCGCGGGCGCCGGCCCGGCGCCTCGTCCATCTGCCCGTCGCCTGTCACGTCGCCCATGCGCCGCTCATGTGCCCCATCCGCCCTTCACGTCCCCGGCCAGCCGCTCACGCTTTTCTTGTGTTGACTTCTCAGGCCCCGATTCTATCGTGCAGGCGAGTCAATCGGATGGAGAGCGGAGGCAGGCATGAAGGTCCTCATTGTCGGCAGCGGCGGCGTAGGCGAATCGACGGCCGCCATCGCCAAGCGGCGCGATCCCAAGGGCGAGATCTTTGAGACCATCGTGATGGGTGACCGCGACCTGGCCAAGGCGCAGGCGGCCTCCCAGCGGATGGGCGACGACAAGCGCTTTCCGGCCGAGCAGGTGAATGCCACCGACGTGGCCTCGGTCGTCGCCCTCTGCCACAAGCACAACGTCGACATGCTCTGCAGCTTTCTGCCGGTGGAGTTCAACCCGTTCACATTGCAGGCCGCGCTCCAGGCGCGCGCGCACCACATGGACGCCTCCACGACGCTCTCCGTGCCTCACCCGACCGACCCTCTGCACAAGTCGGGCAAGGTGCTGGGCGAGGACGAGCTGGCGCTCAACGACAAGTTCGCCGACATCGGCAAGCTGGCGCTCATGGGCTTCGGCGTGGAGCCGGGCATGGCCGACTGGTACTGCCGCTACGCCGCCGACCATTTCTTCGACCAGATCGACGAGATCGGCGTGCGCGACGGCGCCAACCTCGAGATCCCCGGGTTCAAGGGCATCAGCTTCGGCTTCTCCATCTGGATGACGATCGAGGAGTGCACCAACCCGGCGGTCGTGTGGGAGCGCGAGCGCGGCTTCTACACGGTGCCGCCGCTCTCCGACCCCGAGCCGTTCTACCTGCCCGAGGGCATCGGCTGGGTGGAGGTCGCCCACGTGGAGCACGAAGAGGTCGTGCACATCGGCTACTTCGAGAAGCTGCTCAAGGGCGTCAACAAGGCGACCTTCAAGTACGCCCTGGGTGACGAGTTCATCCAGGCGATGGAGGTCTTCAAGTCGATCAACATGCATTCCGTGCAGCCGGTCACCGTCGGCGGCGTGCAAGTGCGGCCGCGCGACGTGGTGGAGGCGGCCGCCCCCGACCCCAACGAGATCGGCAAGCGCTACATTGGCCAGACGTGCGGCGGCACCTGGGTGCGGGGTCGCAAGGACGGCCTGGAACGCCAGGTGTACCTCTACCAGGTGGCCGACAACCAGGATAGCGTGGCTCTATACGGTACCCAGGGCGTCGTGGCGCAGACCGCGTTCCCGGGAGTGATCGCGCTCGAGCTGCTGGCCACCGGCAAGCTGCAGGGGTACAGGGACAACCCCGAAGCCGGCGTGTTCCCGGCGCAAGCGTTCACCTGTGACGACTTCGTCGGCCTGCAGGCCGAGTACGGTTTCCCCGGCGGCATGCTCGAGATGGATTCCGAGTACAAGCGCGCCGGCGACCACGGCGCGCTCGTGGCGCCGGTGAAGTAAGCTCGCACGAGCCGTGGAGAGTAGAGAAGCAGTGAAGGGTGGCGGCATGAGCAACAGGTTCGCGGGCAAGGTGGCCCTGGTCACCGGCGGGGCGTCGGGGATCGGCTACGCGACGGCGGAGCGGCTGCTCGCAGAGGGAGCCGCGGTCGTGATCGCCGACCTGGACGCCGCCGCCGCCGAGGCCGCGGCCGCTGCGCTGCGCGGCATCGGCCCGGGCGCCGTGAACGCCGCGCACTGCGACGTGACGCGCGGCGACCAGGTGAAGGCGCTCGTGGCCAGCGTCGTCGCCCGCCACGAGCGCCTCGACGTGCTCTTCAACAACGCCGGCATGTTCGAGCCTGGCGCGGTGCACGAGGTTGACGAAGAGGCTTGGGACCGGCAGCTCAACGTCAACCTGCGCTCGGTGTACCTCGTCTCGCACCACGTGGTGCCGGTCATGCTGGCGCAGGGCGCCGGCGCCATCGTCAACAACGCCTCGGTGGCCGCCCTGGTCGGCGACCAGAACGGCGCCGCCTACTGCGCCAGCAAGGGCGGCGTGGCCCAGCTCACCAAGGCGATGGCCCTCGACTACGCGACGCGCGGCATACGCGTCAACGCCATTTGCTGCGGCGAGATCGACACGCCGCTCTTCGTGCGCGAGTCGGGCCAGCTCGGGATGACGCCCGACGAGTACCGGGCCATCCTCAACGAGGCTCATCCGATGGGCCGCATCGGCCTGCCTTCCGAGGCAGCCGCGGCGGTCGCGTTCTTGGCCAGCGACGACGCGAGCTTCGTCACCGGTGTGCTCCTGCCGGTCGACGGCGGCTACGTGGCGACTTAGGGAGGCGGTATGCGGGGACTGAAGGGCAAGGTGGCGCTGGTCACGGGTGGGTCGTCGGGCCTAGGCGAGGCCATCGTCTACCGGCTGGCCGAAGAGGGCGTGAGCGTGGCCGTCGGCGGCCGCGACGAGGCCAGGACACAGTCCGTGGCCGGGCGGGCGGCCGTTCTCTCGCTCAAGGCGCGCCAGAGCGCCGAGTTCGCGACGGCGCTCGGCGACGTGAGCGTGGTGGCGGACTGCGAACGCCTCGTCGCCGGTACCATCGCGCGCTTCGGCCGCCTCGACATCCTCGTCAACTCCGCGGGCGTCTGGCTCGAGAAGTCGATCCTCGACACGAGCGAGGCGGAGTGGGAGTGGTGCATCGGCATCTGCCTCAAAGGCACGTACTTCATGTGCAAGGCGGCGCTGCAGCACATGGTCCCACGCCGCAGCGGCGTCATCGTCAACCTGGCGAGCGACTCCGGCATCCACGGCGAGCCCGGCGCCGCCGTGTACTCGGCCGCCAAGGCGGGCGTTGTGATGATGACCCGGGCGCTGGCCATAGACCACGGCCCCGACGGCATCCGCATGTGCAGCGTGTGCCCGGCGATCTTCGACACTCCCATGCTGGCCAATTCCATCGCTGCGGCGCCCGACCCGGTGGCCTACACCGACGGCATGGAAGAGGCCTACCCGCTCAAGCGCATCGGCCGGCCGGAGGAGCTCGCCGCCACTGTCGCCTTCCTGGCGTCGGACGAGGCGAGCTTCGTGACCGGCCGCACCATCGTCGTGGACGGCGGCGTCACCGCGTAGCGCCGCCGCTCACACACGTCGCCGGCGGCAGCGGCGACGTCGCTCGCGCTCGGGTGCAGCCGGCGTAAGATGGTGACGTGTACCGGTAGCTGAGGAGGCGACATGGACGTATTCGAGACGATCGCGGCGCGCTACAGCGTGCGCGGCTACAAACGCGACCCGGTGAACGACGAGACGGTGCAGCGGGTGCTGGAGGCGGCCCGGCAGGCGCCGACGGCCGCCAACCGGCAGCCGTTTCGCCTGGTGGTCGTGCACACGCGGGGCAATGAGGAGCAGCTCTCCCGCGTCTACAACCGAGCCTGGTTCGTGCAGGCGCCGCTGGTCATCGGCGTAGTGGCCGTGCCGGGCGAGGCGTGGCGGCGCAGTGACGACAAGCCCTACGACGAGGTCGACGCCACGATCGCCATGGACCACCTGGTGCTGGCGGCGACCAGCCTCGGGTTGGGCACGTGCTGGATCGCCGCTTTCGACCCTGCGGCGGCCCGCGAAGTCCTGGGCCTGCCGGACGAGGTCGAGCCGATCGCCTTCACGCCGCTCGGCTACCCCGACAAGGAGCCGACCCGCACGTCACGCCGTCCCTTGAACGAGCTGGTCAAGTACGAGCGCTGGTGACGGACGGCGCAGGCGGACGCACACCGGGACGCTCGTCGCGCAGGGAAACGCGCACCGGAACGTGCGGTGCCGTCTCGCACTAGGGGTGGAGGGGCTGTGGCGTGTGGAGGCAGACGATGAAGCTCGGATCCTCTCCGCGATAGTCGCTGTCGGCCTCGCCTTTCGTCCGCATCTTGAGGTCCGCGTGATGCCAGCTTAGCTTCGCCTTGGGGGCGACTTTGGCGTGCACCTGCCCTTGCCAGCTGCCCGACTCGTCTTGCGCGAAGACAGTGTAGAAGTAGTGCGTGCCGCCGGTCACGTCCTGGTCGGTCACGTGAGTCTCGGCGCCCTCCATCAGCAGGGCCTGTCCGCCTCCGGCCGCCGGATCGGCTGAGGAGGCGAAGTCGCGTTCCGAGCGCAACACGCGCCAGCGCAGCGGCGGCGAGTTGCGCACCTCCCATTCGAGTTCGATCGAGCCACCTCGGTGCCAGACATGGAAGTGCGCTAGGTGCGGGCCCGTGTCGCTGCCGAAGAGATGCATGCGTCCTCCTCCCAGGTCAGGCTTGCCGGTAGCGGGCGGCGAGCTCGCCGGTGCGGTTGCCGCTGGCCAGGGCCGCCTGCTGCAGATCTCGTAGCTGGTCGAACACACTCGGGTCGTCTACCCCCGGGGCGCAGACGACCTCGCCCAGCGCCAGGCCGGCGACGATGGCCTGCGCCACGTCTTCTGAGCTCATGATCTTGAGGCCGGGGATGCTGCCGCGGCGGATGCCGTGGAACTCGCTCTCGACCATGCCCGGCAGGCAGACCATGGCCTGCACGCCGGTGCCCTCGAGCTCGCCGNNCTGCCGGCCATGCCGATCTTGAGCGGCCCGCTGAGGGCCAGCAGCGAGGCGACGTTGACGACGGCGCCGTGGCCGCGCGCGATCATGCCCGGCAAGGCCGCTCGCGTGACGCGGACCGGCGCCAGCACGTGCACGTCGACGAGATGTTCGGCCACGGCGGGGTCGAGCTCGGCGAAGGGGCCGTAGCCGGCGAAGCCGGCGTTGTTGACCAGCAGGTCGAGCCGCGGCTCGTCGGCCACACGCTCCTCCACGCGCCGCACGTCGGCCGCCGCCGTGAGGTCGGCGACCAGCACTTCCACCTCGGCGCCGGTCTCGCTCTTCAGCTTCTCCGCCAGCGCGGTGAGCCGGTCGCGCCGGCGCGCGACGACGATGAGGTCGTGGCCGTCGCGCGCCAAGCGCTCGGCCAGCGCCTGACCTATGCCCGACGAGGCGCCGGTGACGAGGGCGAGTCTGCGGTCATGCGGCATGAGGACCTCCGGAGTCTGAAGCACGGGCGCCTGTCGCGGTCTGCCGGGGCACGCGGCAAGACCACGAGTATACGTCGTGGGCAGGCCGCGAGCGTGCGTTTCCGGGCGCGCCTTCCGCCTGCGCAGATGGCCCAGCGCCTGCTCAGATGGGCCAGCGCCTGCGCGGATGGCCCAGCTCGCGCGGCGTGCGGTCGACAAGAAAGGAGAAGGGGCGGCCCCTGCCGGGGCCGCCCCTTCGTGCAGCAAGGTTCTTGTGTGTCTTCTAGGCTAGAGCTTGATGCACTTTGTGACGCAGGCGCCGGCGAAGTCCTTCGTGCTGGGCACGCAGGCGGTGATGATGTACTTGGCGCCGGACTTGCCGGTCCAGTTGACAGCATACGTGCTGCTGTCGTTGGGACCTGCGACAAGCGGCGCGGACAGGCAGGCGACCTTCATCGTGTGCCAGCAGTTGATGTACTGGCAGATGGTGACGGTGACCTTGCCACCCGGCCATCCGGGGACCAGGGTGCCGCTGATGGCCAGGCCGCAATACTGGCCCGGAGTGACGCAGAGCGTGAGCTTGGCGCAGACCTTGACGCAGGTCCAGCAGCTGGAGACCGGCTTGATCCCGTTCGCCGTGAGCGTGACCTGGTATGACATGTTGCGCACCGGGGTGACGGTGAAGACCGCCGTGCCGCAGCTACCCGCGGGCGCCGTGCCCACG
>PMKX01000222.1:605-2982 GCA_003158705.1 Actinomycetota bacterium | reverse complement strand
AAGGGCTACGAGGAGTTCTACAAGCGGCTCATGGACGAGGGCGTCAACTTCGTCCGCGGGCGCGCCGCCGAGGTCACTAACGTGGCGCTCTCGCCGGAAGAGCAGGGGCACCTGGTAGTCAAGGCTGAGGACACGCTGCTCGGCATGACCCGGCGTGTGCCGGTCGACATGGTGATCCTCTCGGCCGGCCTCAGCCCGCGCAAGGACGCCAAGGAGGTCGCGCAGACGTTCGGCTTCGGCTGCAGCGCCAACGGCTTCTACCTGGAGCGTCATCCCAAGCTGGAGCCGGCCAGCACTATGACCGACGGCATCTTCCTGGCCGGCGCCTGTCAGTACCCCAAGGACATCCCCGACGCGGTCGCCCAGGCGGGCGCTGCGGCGGCGGGGGCGCTGGTGTTCGTCAATCACGAGACCGTCAAGGTCGAGCCCACAATCTCCTACATCGATCCCGAGAAGTGCTCGGGCTGTCACATCTGCGTCGGCCTTTGTCCGCACGCGGCTATCCAGTACAACGCGGAGAAGAACGTCGCCGAGGTCATCCAGGCCGCCTGCAAGGGCTGCGGCGTATGCGTCGCGGCCTGCGGTTCCAACGTGCCGCAGCAGAGCGGCTACCTCGATGAGCAGATCTTCGCCGAGATCGAAGGGGCGTTGGCCGTCTAGGCCGGCGCACGCGAAGGAGACGACAGTGAGTACAGACGGTTTCGAACCACGGATCATCGGGTTCCTGTGCCGTTGGTGCAGCTACAACGGCGCCGACCTGGCCGGCACTTCGCGGATGAAGTACCCGCCCAACATGGTGCCGATCAAGACCAACTGCTCCGGCAGAGTCGACCCGACGCACATCATGAAGGCGCTCTCCGAAGGCGCCGACGGCGTGCTCATCGCCGGCTGTCACCCTGGTGACTGCCACTACATCAACGGCAACTACCGCACGGCGGGCCGTTACCCCATGACCGAGCTCCTGCTCGAGCAGCTCGGTCTCGAGCCGGGGCGCGTGCGCCTCGAGTGGATCTCGGCCGCCGAGGGCGACAAGTTCGCCAAGACGGTGACCGAGTTCACCGAGCAGATCCGCGCTCTGGGGCCGCTGGGCTGGAACACGATGCTCGACGCTGAGGAGGCGAAGTCGGCATGAGCAAGGCCAAGTTCGCGATGTACTGGGCGGCGGCCTGCGGAGGCTGCTCCATCGCCGTCCTGGAGATCAAGGAGAAAGTGCTCGAGTTCGCCGAGCATTTCGACATCGTCTTCTGGCCGGTGGCGACCGACTTCAAGTACAAGGACGTCGAAGGCTACGAAGACGGCTTCATCGACCTCTGCTTGTTCAACGGCGCCGTGCGCAACTCCGAGAACGAGTACGTGGCCAAGCTGTTGCGCCAGAAGAGCAAGGTCATGGTCGCCTTCGGCGCCTGCGCCACCATGGGCGGCATCCCTGGTCTGGCCAACATCTCCACGGCGCAAGAGATCAAGGATCTCGTCTACACTCAGGAGCCCTCCCTCGACAACCCCGACAAGGTGTACCCGCAGGAGACGCTCACGGTGCCCGAGGGCGAGCTGGAGCTGCCCAAGCTCTACGACACCGTCAAGACGCTCGCCCAGACGGTGGACGTCGACTACTTCATCCCCGGCTGCGCGCCGGAGGCGCATCAGATCTGGGCGGTGTTGGAGGTCGTCATGGCGGCGCTCGAAGGCAAGGGTGAGCTGCCGCCCAAGGGCTCCATCCTCGGTGTGGCCCCCAAGACGTGCTGCGACGAGTGTAAGCGCGTCAAGGAGGAGAAGAAGGTAAGCGGCTTCCGGCGCATCTGGGAGTTCATCCCCGACCCGGAGCAGTGCCTGCTCGAGCAGGGCGTCGTCTGCGTCGGGCCGGCCACACGGGCCGGCTGCGGCGCCCGTTGCACTTCGGTGGGTATGACCTGCCGTGGCTGCTACGGGCCGCCTGAGGGCGTCATCGACCAGGGGGCCAAGATGCTCAGCACGCTGGCCTCCATCATCGACGCCCCCACACCCGAGCAGATCGCTGAGATCGCGGCCACCATGCCCGACCCGTTGGGCACGTTCTACCGCTTCAGTCTCCCGAGTTCCATGCTCAGAAGGGCGAGGATCTAGATGAAAAAGATAAGCATCGATCCGATCACCCGGCTCGAGGGCCACGGCAAGATCGAGATCTTNNTGCGGCGTCTGCCCCGAGGCGCACCACCTGGCGGCGACCAAGGCCATCGACGGCGTGTTCGGCGTGGAGCCCACGCCGACGGCCAGGAAGCTTCGCGAGCTTCTGTACAACAGCTTCTTCGCCGGCGACCACACGACGCACTTCTTCGTGCTCGCCGGCCCCGACTTCGTCGTCGGGCCCACCGCGCCGCCCGCCGAGCGCAACATCCTCGGC
>PMKX01000222.1:301-582 GCA_003158705.1 Actinomycetota bacterium | reverse complement strand
GCCCTCAAGATCTTCGACGACGTGGTGCTCGCCAACAGCGCCTACGTCGACCTCATCAAGAGCGAAGCCTTCACCCACCAGACCTACTACATGGGCACGGTGGACGAGCAGAACAAGGTCAACTTCTACGACGGCAAGATCCGCGTCGTCGATCCCGACGGCAAGGAGTTCGTCAAGTACGAGGCCAAGGACTACCTCAGCCACATCGCCGAGCACGTCGAGCCCTACAGTTACCTTGTGTACCCGTACCTCAAGGGCGTCGGCTGGAAGGGCTTCGTGGA
>PMKX01000222.1:0-277 GCA_003158705.1 Actinomycetota bacterium | reverse complement strand
CGCCGACGGCATGGCTACGCCGCTGGCACAAGCCGAGTACGAGCGCATGTACTCGACCCTTGGCGGTAAGCCGGTACACGCCACGCTGGCGACCCACTGGGCACGCCTGGTCGAGCTCATGTATGCCTCCGAGCGCACGCTCGAGCTGGCCCAGGACATGATGACCGAGCACTCCAAGGGCCTGCGCTGGCGCCTGCGTTCGCGGAGCGGCAAACGCCTCAAGTGGTACAGCGAGGTGGAGGAGCAGTTCGGCGGGCGCAGCCAAGATACCGCCCTC
>PMKX01000030.1 GCA_003158705.1 Actinomycetota bacterium | reverse complement strand
CTGGCCCTCGATGCGGTACGGGTTGACCGAGTTCACCAAGGCGAGAGGCAGCTTCGCGGCCGCCTCGCGCACGACCTCCAGGGCGACGTCGAAGTTGCCCGGGATGCTGATGACGTGGGCGCCGTAAGCCATGGCCTGGGCCAGCTTGCCCATGGCGATCTTGCCCTCGGGGATGACGACGATCGCCCTGAGACTGGCTTTGGCCGCATAAGCGGCCGCCGAAGCGCTCGTGTTGCCCGTGGAGGCACAGACGACCGCCTGGTAGCCCTCCTCGACGACCTTGCTGATGGCCATCGTCATGCCGCGGTCCTTGAATGAGGCCGTCGGGTTCATGCCCTCGAGCTTGAGATAGACCTCGCAGCCGAGCGCCTCGCCCAGACGCGGCGCCGCCACGAGCGGGGTGTCGCCTTCGCCCAAGGTGACGACCGGCGTCGCCTCGGTCACCGGCAAGTAGGCGCGGTAGTGCTCGATGACCCCGCTACCGCGCATCGTAAGCTTCCATCCTGATCACGCTCGGCGTGCCGCGCACCACAGGCAGAGCGCTGATGCGCTCGAGAGCGCGGAAGAACGCCGCCTCCTTGACCGGGTGGAAGACCAGCACCAGCTGGGCCGTCTCTTCCTCACCGATCTGCTGCATCGAATGGATGCTCACGCCCTGGTCTCCGAAGATGCCGGCGATCGTGGCCAGCACGCCCGACTCATCGACCACCTGCACGCGCAGGTAGAAGCGCGACACGACCTCGTCGTTGGGATAGAAGCCGAGGTCCTTGTAGCAGACGCAGTTGCGCACGTAGCCGCCGCGGGCAGTGTTGACGACCGAGATCACGTCGCCGATCACGGCCGAGGCCGTAGGCGTGCCGCCGGCGCCCGGGCCGAAGAGCATGATCTTGTCGAACGTCTCGCTCTCAAGGAAGACGGCGTTGTAGGCGCCTGAGACGCCCGCCAGCGGGTGGCCGGCAGGAATGAAGCAGGGGTAGACGCGGGCGTTGATGCGCCCGTCGATGAGCTGCGCTACACCGAGCAGCTTGGGCACCAGGCCGAGAGCCTTGCCGTGGGCCACGTCGATGTCGGTGATGCCGCCGATGCCCTCGTGCTCGACGTCGGCCAAGGTGACGCGGCTGTGGAAAGCGATCGAGGAGAGGATCGCCATCTTGGCGGCCGCGTCTTTGCCGCTCACGTCCTCCGTGGGGTCGGCCTCGGCAAAGCCGAGCTCCTGGGCCTTCTTCAGGGTCGGCGCGTACTCGGCGCCGCTCTGCGCCATGGCCGAGAGGATGTAGTTGGTCGTGCCGTTGACGATGCCCATGATGTTCGTGACCTCGGCAGCGGCCAGCGACTCGCGCAGCACCTTGATGACCGGTACGGCCCCCACGGCGCTGGCCTCGAAGCGCAGGAACGTGCCGTTGTCCTCGGCCGTCTGGAGCAGCTCGGCGCCATGCTGCGAGAGGAGCTGCTTGTTGGCCGTCACGACGGCCTTGCCGGCCTTCAGTGAGGCCAGCTGGAAGTCGCGCGCCGGCTCGATGCCGCCTATGAGCTCCACGACGATCTGCACGTCTGGGTCGCCGACCACGTCGGCGAACTGCGTGGTCACCTGCACACCGTCCGGAACCAGCGCTTGCCGGTCGGGCTTGAGCTCCAACACCCGACGCAGGTAGACGTCCTTGCCCGTGGCCAGGCGGATCTCCTCAGCACTCTCGCTGAGTAGCCTGCCCACGCCAGAGCCCACCGTGCCGTAGCCCAGCAGTGCGATGCCTACTCTCTCCACGACCCTGCCCTCCAGGAGTCTTTGCCGCTCACGCCCGCAGCGGTCGCTGCAAACGGGTGACGTCGTCCCGTGTCTCGCACTCGGTGATGACACGCGCCTCGCCGGCGCCGACCTTGACCGCGGCCGACCGCGGCTGTCCATTGTAGTCGTTGGCCGCCGCGTAGCCATCCGCGCCGACGGCCGGTGTGACCGCCACCTCGCCCGGCCAAGCAGAGTGGACGGTCGAGCGAGGATACGCGAGGGTGCGGGTCACAGGCGTGATTCTACCACCCGCCTTGAGGCGCGGTCAGCGCCGGCGCCGGNNCGGCCGCTGCTATACTGCCCCTGCCGACGGCAGGCTTGGGCACAGTGACAGGCAGCGAGTAGCCGCCGGCAGGCGATGCGCCACACCGTCACCGGTCCGAGGAGGCCTGAGGTGCAGTTCACCAACAAGACGGCGCTCATCACGGGCGCGGCCGCGGGCGTCGGCTTGGCTTGCGCCCACCGTTTCGCGCAGGCTGGAGCCGGAGTCGTGTTCTGCGACAGCGACGAAGAGGCCGTGCAGGCCGCCGAGGCCGAGCTGGAGATGCACGGCACGCCCGTGTACGGCGTGCATGCCGACACGTGCCGAGCGCGCGAAGTGGAGAGCCTCGTCGGTGAAGTGATGCGCGTCTTTGGCCAGCTCGACGTGCTCGTCGCCACGGCGGGCTCGCCGCCGGCAGGCTCGCTCCTGGAGACCGACGACGCCGACCTCGACGCCGCGCTGGCCTCGGGCGTGCGCGGCGTATACATGACCTGCCAGCGCGCGGCGCGGGTGATGGTCGGCCACGGAGGCGGCAGCATGGTGCTCGTATCGGCCGCCGGAGAGCCGGCCGGCAGCGCCGCCCCGTTCGCGCTGGCGACCTGCGCCGGCGCCGTACAGGCGATGACGCGCGCCATGGCCGGCGACCTGGCCGCGCACGGCATCCGCGTGAACGCCGTGGCGGCAGGTTGGATCGCCCAGGACAGCCCCGACGCGGCAAGCAGTGCTCTGGCCCGCGAGGCCGCCCGCGAGGCTCGGGAGCTGGTGCCGCTGGGCCGCCCCGGGCGGCCGCAGGAGGTAGCCGAACTCGTCGCCTTCCTGGCCAGCGACGCCGCCTCCTACATCACCGGAGCCGTGGTCGCCGCCGACGGGGGCCGCTCGCTGCGCTAGCGCCGACCGGCCCGTCGCCGCACGGATCCTGCCGTCAGTACTCGATGCCCGCGCGCGCCTCGACCCCGCCGTCGTAGTAGTGCTTCACGGGCCGCATCTCGGTGACGAGATCGGCGGCCGCCACGATCTCGTCGGCCGCCCGCCGGCCGGTGAGCACCAGCTCCACCGCCGCCGGCTTGTCGCGCAGCAGCGCCAGCACCTCCTGTAGCGGGACCAGCTCGAAGTACACGGCGGTCACAAGCTCGTCCAACACGACCATGTCGTAGTCGCCGCACATGACCAGCTGGCGTGCCCGCGTCAAGCCCGCCGAGGCGGCGGCGAGGTCCTCTGCCGTCGCCTCGCCTTTGATCACCCAGTGCTCGAGCCCGCACGGCACGACCTCGACACCGAGGCGGCGCAGCGTGACCAGCTCGCCGCACTCAGGGTCGGCCTTCATGAACTGGAGCATCACCGGCCGCAGTCCCCGGCCCAAAGCGCGCACCACGAGGCCGAGGGCCGCGGTCGTCTTGCCCTTGCCTTCGCCGGTGTAGACCTGCACGTAGCCCTCACGCAGCGGACTCATCCCCGTCCTTCCCGAGATACCGGCAGCCTCGCGAGAGACCGGCCGATGCCGCCTCACGAATAGGTATGGAAGCCGGCCCCCGCCTTGCGTCCCAGCTTACCTGCCGACACCAGCTCGCCCAGCACGGCGCTGGGCCGATACTTCACGTCGCCCAGCTCTCGCTCGAGCGACTCGAGGAT
>PMKX01000166.1 GCA_003158705.1 Actinomycetota bacterium | reverse complement strand
GGAGATCACGCGCTCGTGCAACCTTGCCTGCGTGCATTGCCGGGCGTCGGCCGGGCACGGCCCGTACCAGGGCGAGCTGAGCACCAGCGAGGCCTTCACTCTCGTCGACCAGATCGCCTCGTTCTCGAGCCCGATCCTCATCCTCACCGGAGGCGAGCCGTTGTTGCGCGCCGACGTGTTTGACATCGCGGCGCGCGCCACGGAGCGCGGCCTGCGCGCGGTCATGGCTCCCAACGGCACATTGGTCACACTTGCGGTGGCACGGCGCATGAAGGACGTGGGCATCGCCCGCATCAGCGTGTCCATCGACTTCCCTACAGCCGCCGATCACGACCGGTTCCGGGGCGTGCCGGGAGCCTTTGACGGCGCCCTGCGTGGGATCGGCAACGCGCTCGAGGCCGGCGTCGAGGTGCAGATCAACTCGACCATCACCAAGGCCAATGTGCAGCAGCTTCCTGCTCTACTCGAGCTCGCGGAGCGCCTGGGTGCCGTGAGCTTCCACCCGTTTATGCTGGTGCCCACGGGGCGGGGCAAGGAGCTGCGCGACCAGGAGATGGCGCCGGAGGAATACGAGCGTGCGCTTGAGTGGATGTTCGACGCTCAGCAGAGCTCGGCCCTGTTCCTGAAGCCCACCGACGTGCCGCACTACTGGCGCGTCATGCGTCAGCGCGCCAAGGCCGGTGACGACACCATCGCGGCGCACCCGCACGCGCACGGCGGCATGAACACGCTGAGCCGCGGCTGCCTGGCCGGATTCGGCTTCGCCTTCGTCTCGCACGTCGGTCAGGTGCAGCCCTGCGGCTACTTCGACGTGGCCGCCGGCGACGTGCGCCAGGAGACGTTCGGCCGCATCTGGCGCGAGTCGCCCCTCTTCCAGCGTCTGCGCGACTTCTCGCAGCTGGAGGGCAAGTGCGGCGCCTGCGAGTTCAAGCAAGTCTGCGGCGGCTGCCGGGCGCGTGCTTACGAGGCGACCGGCGACTACATGGCCGAGGAGCCTTACTGCGCCTACGTGCCGAAGGGCTGGTGCACTCCGGCCGGCGCCTGAGCGTCGGGCTCGTTGTGCGGCCCGGCGCGCCTCGCTGACTTGCCCGGTGCCGCTCGTCGTCGCTCAGAAGTGGCGCTCCAGCAGCAGCGCTTCGTCGGTGAAGCCGTGCTTGCAGTAGAGGGCCTTGGCGGCCTCGTTTTCGAAGGCCAGCGAGACGCTCGCCTCTTTGCAGCCGGCGGCCTGGAAGCGGCGCACGACCTCGTCGAGGAGCTTGTCGCCAACACCGCGCCGGCGAACCTCCGTGCGCACTATCAGCTCGTCGAGAAGGCCCCAGGGGCCCGCGTGGTACAGACCGCTGTAGAGGCTGTAGGTCAGTAGGCCCACGGCGACGCCGTCTTGTTCCGCCAGTAGGACGCCGACGTTCGGTACGGCGAGGTACTCGGCCACGAAAGCGGCGCTCACCGCGCTCGTCTCAGCAGAGAAAGCCGCGAGTTCGCGGATGAGTTGGGCGACCGTCTCCTCGTCGCCGGCGCTCGCGTCGCGCACCGTGATCGTCACCGGAACCTCCTCCTTGTGTTGCCGCCGTGCCGCAAGCCGGCGACGGCCGGCCGCATCGAAGTATTATGTATCCCGCGCACAGCACTGTCTTGTGTGTGCCGGCCGGCTGCTCTTCTGGAGGACCGTGTGAGGATCGACGTGTCGCAGCGCCTGTTCGCCGAAGCCCAGCGCTACATCCCCGGCGGGGTCAACTCCCCGGTCCGGGCGATGAAGGGCGTCGACATGCCCTGCCCGCTCTTCATCGCTCGCGCCCAGGGCTCTCACGTTTGGGACGTCGACGGCAACGAGTACGTCGACTTCGTCGGCTCCTGGGGTCCCATGATCCTCGGCTGGAGTCATCCGGCCGTGCTGGAGCGCCTGCATGCCGCACTGGACCAGGGCACGAGCTACGGCGCGCCCACCGCCGCTGAGGTCGAGCTGGCGCGCCTCATCTGTGAGGCTGTGCCCTCCGTCGAGCTGGTGCGCATGGTCAACTCGGGCACCGAGGCCACCATGAGCGCCGTGCGTGTCGCGCGCGGCTTCACCAAGCGCGACAAGGTGGTGAAGTTCGCCGGCTGCTACCACGGTCATGCGGATGCGTTCCTGGCTGCCGCCGGCAGTGGTGTTGCGACCCTTGCGCTGCCGGACAGCCCCGGGGTGACCCGCGCGTCCGCGGCCGACACGCTGGTGTGCGAGTACAACGACGTGGACGCTTTGGAGAGCCTGTTCGCCGCCCGCGGCGAGCAGGTGGCCTGCGTCATCGTCGAGCCGGTGGCCGGCAACATGGGCGTGGTGCCGCCGCAGCCCGGCTTCCTGGAGGCTGCCCGTACGCTGTGTACCAAGTATGGCGCCGTGCTCATCTTCGACGAGGTGATCACCGGCTTCCGCGTCGCCTGGGGCGGCGCCCAGGAGCGCTTCGGGATCGTGCCCGACATGACCACCCTCGGCAAGATCNNTTCGGCGGCCGCCGCGAGATCATGGAGACGGTGGCGCCTCTCGGCGCCACCTACCAGGCGGGCACGCTCTCCGGCAATCCGCTGGCCATGGCCGCCGGCGTCGCCACACTCGGCGTGCTCTCTGAGGCGGGTACGTACGAGCGGCTTGAGGCGGCCGCCGATGCGTTTGCCGAAGGCGTGCGCGCGGCGACCGCCGCAAGCGCCGTGCCGACCACCGTCAATCAAGTGGGCGCTATGATGACGCTCTTCTTCTGCAGCGGTCCCGTCACGAGCTTCGCCGCGGCCAAGACCGCCGACACTGCTCTCTTCGCGCAATACTGGCGCCACATGCTCGAGCAGGGGGTGTACCTGGCGCCCTCGCAGTTCGAGTCGACTATGATATCGCTGGCGCATAGCGAGGCCGACATCGCCAGGGCCGGCGCGGCGACGCGTGCGTTCTTCGAGCAGCTGCCGACGTAGAGAAGGAGATAGATGGCGCGAAACGTGGACAAGAGCAGCGTGCCCGCGGTCACGGTGCCCCGTCTGGCACTCTACCTACGCAAGCTTCGCGAGCTCAAAGCGCAGGGCACTGCGCGCATCTCATCGCAGCACTTGGCAGAGCTCATCGACCTCAACCCGGCGCAGATCCGCAAGGACTTCTCGTACTTCGGCGAGTTCGGTACGCGGGGAGTGGGCTACGAGGTCCAGCGTCTTGAGGAAGAGATCGCCAAGTGTCTTGGTCTGTGGCGGTCCTGGAGCGTGATCATCCTCGGCGCCGGCAAGCTGGGCCGCGCCCTGGTGCAGTATCGCGGCTTTGCCGAGTACCAGTTCAACGTCGTCGGCGTGTTCGACAACTCCGAGCACGTGATCGGCGCCAACTACGGAGCCGGTCGCGTGCGTTCGGTGGCCGAGCTGGAGGAGTTCTGCGCGCAGCAGCCGGTCGACATCGCCATGATCACCGTTCCCGCTGCAGTGGCGGAGGAGACGATCGACAAGGCGGTAGCCGCCGGCGTCAGGGCGGTCCTCAACTTCGCGCCCGTCAAGGTCCACGTGCCTGCGGACGTGGTCATCCGTCAGGTCGACCTCTCGAGTGAGCTCATGTTTCTCTCCTTCTACCTCGACCGGGAGCGCGAGTGAGGTGAACGACGCCGAGGTGAGGCAGGAGCTCGTGGCCGCGGCTCGGGCGCTGGGCGTCGTCGAGCCACGACCAGACTGCGAGCCCGATCTGCTCTATGGGCCGCTGTTCACGGAGCTGTACGACAGCGGCGACCCCACGTATTCGGTGGCGATCGAGCTGATCTACGAGGGCTACCTGCTCCACTATCGCAGCACGCGGGTGCTCAAGGAGCCGGTATCCTGCCAGACCGGCCTGCTTGCCGGCGACTTCTTCTATGCCCGCGGCCTGCGCTACTTGGCCGTGCGCGGCGACGTGGCGGCGGTCGATCTGCTCACGCGCCTCATGGCGGCCTGCTCCTACTTGCGCGTCGCCGGGGCACCGTTGGCCGCCGACGACGACCTGTGGGCGTTCACCGTGGCGGCGCTGGCGGCCCTCTGCCAGGGCGCCGGCGCTACCACTGCTCTGGCGCTCTTCAGCGAGTTCGAGCGGCTGGTGGCAGACGCCGCCCTCGACAAGCTGCACCACAGCGTGCGTCAGGCCGCCGCGGCTCTGCCGCTCGCCTGCCCCGAGCCGCTGCTGCGACACTTGGATGGCGCGGCTCTCGTCGCCACGGGTCGGGAGGTGTGAGCATGGAGCTGCGCGCGTTCATCGAGCTTCTCAGGCGCGAGGGAGAGCTTGCGGAGGTGGCCGCGGAGGTAGACCCGTACCTCGAGATGGCCGAAATCGCCGATCGCGCCAGTAAGGCGCGCGGCCCGGCCCTGCTGTTCAGGCATGCCAAGGGCTCATCGCTGCCGGTGCTCATGAACCAGTTCGGGTCCGCGCGCCGCCTCGAGCTGGCTTTCGGCGCGCCGCTCGACGAGCTCGCGGCGCGCCTCAGCGCCTTGCTCGAACTGGAGCTACCGAGCGGCCTCGTCGGCAAGGTCAAGGCGCTCGGCCACCTGCGTGAGCTGGCCTCCTTCGCGCCCAAGGTCGTCAAGTCGGGCGCGTTCGCCGAGGTAACGGTCGAGCCGCCCGACCTCGGCCGTCTGCCGGTGCTCACCACCTGGCCCGGCGACGCCGGTCCCTTCATCACGTTGCCCGTCGTCGTCACCAAGGATGGCCAAGGGCGGCGCAACGCCGGTGTCTATCGCTTGCAGGTGCACGATGCGCGCACGACCGGCATGCACTGGCATGTGCACCACGACGGGGCGGCCAACTTCCGCGAGGCCGATGGCCGCCTCGAGACTGCCGTGGCCCTGGGCACCGACCCCGTGGTGACCTACGCGGCCACGGCGCCGCTGCCCCCGGGCATCGACGAGTTCATGTTCGCCGGCTTCCTGCGCGGCGAGCCGGTCGAGCTGGCGCGCTGTGCCGGCGTGGACCTCGAGGTGCCGGCGGATGCCGAGATCGTTCTCGAGGGCTACGTGGAGCAAGGCGAGCTGCGTCGCGAGGGTCCGTTCGGCGACCACACCGGCTACTACTCGCTGGCCGACGACTATCCCGTGTTCCACGTCACGGCGATGAGCCATCGCCGCGACGCCGTGTACCCGGCCACGGTCGTCGGCCGTCCGCCCATGGAGGACTGCTACCTGGGCAAGGCCACGGAGCGGCTCTTCCTGCCTGTGCTCAAGCTCGTGCAGCCTGAGATCGTCGACATCGATCTGCCCGTCGAGGGCGTCTTCCACAACTGTGCCGTCGTCTCGATCCGCAAGGCGTACCCCGGTCATGCGCGCAAAGTGATGAACGCGATCTGGGGCATGGGCCAGATGATGTTCACCAAGTTCGTGGTCGTGGTCGACGAGCACGTTGACGTGCACGATGCCAGCGAGGTGACCTGGCGAGTCTTCAACAACGTCGACCCGGCCCGTGACTGTGTGGTCGTGTCGGGCCCGCTCGACGTGCTCGACCACTCGAGTCCGCTGCCGCGCTTCGGCGCCAAGATGGGCATCGACGCCACCAAGACGTGGCCCGAGGAGGGGCACCCTCGGCCGTGGCCCGACGAGCTGGCCCAAGACCCCGACGTGGTGGCGCGCGTGACCGCGCGCTGGCGGGAGTTCGGGCTGCCGTTCACGTAGCCCCGGCCGGAAGTAGGCGCGGCGTCCTCACCGACCAGCAGGAGAGTCCTGTGGCCGAGACCAACGGTCCTAGAGTCGATCGCAGAGCTGCGGCGGCGCGTCATGGCTGCTGCTGACGGCGCCTCGGCTCTGCGTAGCGGCAAGGCCGCGCACCTGGCTCGTCTCATCAAGGTCGAGCACAGCGTCTTTGCGCTGCCGTTCGCCTACGCCGGCGCCTTCCTCGCCGTCTCCGGCCTGCCCCCCTGGAGCCGGCTCGTTTGGATCACCGTCGCCATGGTAGGTGCGCGCAGCGCCGCCATGGCTCTCAACCGGCTGATCGACGCCGAGATCGACGCTCGCAACCCGCGCACCGCCCGTCGAGAGCTGCCCAGCGGTCTGCTGCGCCGCGGCGAAGTGCTCGCCTTCATCTTGGTGTCGGTGGCCGTGCTGGTCGTGGCGGCTTTCAACTTGTCGGCCCCCTGTCGCTATCTGTGGCCGATCCCCGTGGCCGCCTTCGTCGTCTATCCGTACACGAAGCGCTTCACGGTCCTCTGCCACTATGTGCTCGGTCTCACCGACGGCCTGGCGCCGGCCGCCGCCTGGGTGGCGGTCACCGGNNCTGTGGGTCGGCGGCTTCGACGTGATCTACGCGATCTTCGATCTGGACTTTGACCGTCGAGAGGGGATCCGCACGGTGGCGGTCGCGCTGGGAGCGAAGACGGCGTTGCGCGTCGCGGCCGTCTCGCACGTCGCTGCCGTGCTGTTGCTCGTGGCGGTCGGGTGGCTCTGCCACCTCGGCTTCGTCTACTGGGTGGGCTGCGCTGTCGTGGCGCTGCTTCTCGGCTGGTCGCACGTCGACATCGCGCGTCGCGGCCTGCGGCGGGTCGGCATGAGCTTCATGACCGTGAACGGGGTCGTGGGACTCTTGTACGGCGCCGCGGCCATCGCTGCGGCACTGCTCGCCTGACGCCCCGCTCCAGCCGATAACGCAAGCTCGCCATCTCGGGGTAGACTGCCACCATGGCCGATACTCCGCAGAGCATGTTCGTGGGCATCACCGGCGCCAGCGGCGCGCCGTACGCTGTGCGCCTGGTGGAGAAGCTGGCGCAGGCCGGCGTCTATCTCACGCTGTGCGTGTCCGACGCCGGCCTCACGGTACTCAAACACGAGCTCGACTTGGAGGGCGAGACGCGCGAGCGGCTCACGGCGGCCTTTCTGGCGCGTGCCGGCGCGGCCGCCGAAGTGCACGCGCCGGACGAAATGGAGTCGCCGCCGGCGAGTGGGTCAAGCTTTCCCGACGCCGCCGTCATCTGCCCGTGTTCGCTGGCCACGGCGGCGACCATCGCCGCGGGCACGGGCCGCAACCTCATCCACCGCGCCGCCGACGTGGCACTCAAGGAGGGGCGTCCGCTGGTGCTTGTGCCACGCGAGATGCCCATTTCGCAGATACACCTGCGGCGCCTGCTGGAGCTGAGTCGTGCCGGGGCAGTGATAGTGCCGCCCATGCCGGCCTTCTACAGCCACCCGCAGAGCGTGTCGGACCTCGTTGACTCCGTGGTCGGCAAAGTGCTCACCGTGCTCGGCTTTCACCAGGATCTCTTCGAGCCGTATCGGGGGAAGCGGGCGTGACGGCCGGCCGCGCTGCTCCCGGCGCGGTCGAGCGCGACCCGGGGCGTGTGGAGGCGATGTTCAGCGCCATCGCGAGACGCTACGATCTGGTCAACCGGTTGATGACGATGGGCCTCGACCGCCGCTGGCGTCGTCTGGCGGCGGCCGAGGCCCATCCGCAACCCGGCGAGCGTGTCCTGGACGTGTGCTGTGGGACCGGCGACCTCGCTTTGGCGCTCGCTCAGCGGTGCCCGTCCTGCGCGGTCGTCGGGCTCGACTTCAGCGAGGCCATGCTCGACCTGGCGAGACGAAAGACGGCAGCTCGTGCGCCGGGTACCGGCAACGTCTCCTACGTCCGTGGCGACGTTCTGGGCATGCCCTTTGCCGACGATACTTTCGCGGCTGTCACGGTCGCCTTCGGTGTGCGCAACGTGCCCGACGTGCGGGCGGCGTTCGCCGAGATGGCCAGGGTCACGCGACGTGAAGGCCGTGTGGTGTGCCTCGAGGCCACGAGGCCGCGGGGTCGGTTGGGACGTCGCGTGCACGCGCTTTGGCTGGGGACGATCGTGCCCCGGCTGGGTCGCGTCGTGTCGGGCAACGCCGCCGCATACTCGTATCTGCCGGCGTCGACGCGTGACTTCCCCGACGCCGACGGTCTGGGTGCCGTCATGGCTGCCGCGGGCCTGTGCCGGGTCCGCTACCGGCGCTTCGTCTTCGGCATCGTCGCCCTGCACGTGGGCGAGGCGGCGGGCAGCGAGGCGTCGGCAGGACGAGACGATACCGAGGGGCAGGCCCGGTGAAGTCGTCGCCCCTACTGGCCTGGCGCTCGGCGGCGCAGAGGCGACGCTTCTCCGGAGGCCTGGCTCAGGTCGAGGCCATGCTGTCCGACGTAGCCGGGCGCTATCCCGGCGACTTGGGCGCCGCCTGCCGGTCGACTCTGGCCGCAGGCGGCAAGCGGGTGCGGCCGCTGCTGGTGCTGCTGTGCGCAAGCCGCGAGCGTGAGTTCTCGACCCCTGTGCTCTCTGCAGCGGCGTCGGTCGAGCTGCTGCACATGGCGACGCTCGTACATGACGACGTGCTCGACGCGGCGGAGCTGCGTCGTGGCTGCCCGACGGTGGCCCACGAGCTGGGTGTGCAGACGGCCGTGTCGGCCGGCAACTACCTGTTCGCGCAAGCCTTCGGCCTGCTCGCGAACAGCGACAACGCGGACGCGGTCGACCGGCTCAGCGATGTCGCTCTGGGTCTCTCTCAGGGCGAGCTGCTGCAGATGGGCGATTCCTTTCGTCTCACGGTCACGCGGGCTGAGTACATGCGCCGCTGCGAGCTCAAGACCGCCAACCTGTTTGCCGCCGCGTGCAGTCTGGGTGCCCTGTTGTCCGGCGCCCAGGCCGAGACTGTGGATGGGCTGGGCGCCTTCGGCCGCGCGTTGGGCCTTGCCTTTCAGGTGTTCGACGACATCCTCGATCTGACCGGCGATGAGAAGGCGATGGGCAAGCGCCGAGGTACGGACTTGCGCGGCGGCACCATCACGCTGCCTCTCGTGTTGGCCTTGGAGGCGCGGCCCGAGCTCGGGCCGCGCCTCGATGGCCAGGCCGTCGCCGAAGCTGCCGTGCAGGCCATCATCGCCGACGTGCGCGCGTCTGGTGCTCTCGAGCAGGCGCGCGAGTACGCCTTGGCGCACATCGCGGCTGCCCGCGAGGAGCTGGGGCGGCTGCCGGACGAAGTCGACAAGCAGCTGCTCAGCGAGGTCGCGGGCGCCGTTGTGGACCGCTACAGTTAGAGCCGCTCCGCTACACAGCGAACGTCGCGGTCGTGCTGATCGCGGCCCAGGAGTACTGGATGGACACTGAGCTGATCACCCGCCTTGCGCAGCGCGCCGGCCTGGGTCACGTGTGGACGGCCGTCGAGGCTGGGCGTCGCCTGGATGAGGCGGCCGCGCTCGCCCTTCTGCAGTGTGACGACGTCCTCGCCCTGGGCGCCCTGGCCGACTTCGCCCGTCGCCGGGCGGTCGACGACGATGTCTATTTCGTTTGCAACCGCCACATCAACCACACC
>PMKX01000121.1 GCA_003158705.1 Actinomycetota bacterium | reverse complement strand
TGATTTCAGGCGAGGCACTGCCCAAGATGATATAACGAGCTTTTTGCCCAGGACGATCTACCAATACTCTCAAAGGGCCAAACAATTCCGGCATCAACTGGATCTAGTCCAGGATGACAAAGCCTTCCAGATTTCCCAGCACCAGTTCGGGATTCTGGAGTCGGCGCTGNNATCAGCGAACATGTGGGCAAGGGTGGTTTTCCCCGTCTGTCGCGGTCCCAGCAAAGCGGTTATGGGGGAGCGGCGAACCGCTGTTTTCATTAATTCGAGATAATCCGGGCGTTTGATCACAAGCCCATTAGATCGTGAAATATCGGAGTCTAACCCCGATATTTCATGTATTCCCAAGGGGGTATTGTATATACGGACATAATGCTGAGGCGAGAGGGTGACAGATCAGTAACTAAAGTAAAATGAGGACATAAAAGATAATGAAACCGCACAAATCTGACAATATTTATATTTATGCATACGAAGAACTCAAGAAATTCCGAGAGGTGCAGAAATGACCTTTCCAACAGTAAGCGGTTCTAACTTGCTCAGGCATAAAATGACCCTGCCTCAGGATTTTCAAGGCAAGCTCAATCTCGTATTCATCCCCTTTGAACGATTGCATCAGATGGAAGTGGATTCCTGGAGCGCTCTGGCTGAGGAACTGGAGGAAAAATACAAGGGTCTGGTTTATTACGAACTGCCCATTCTCCAGAGCGGAGGAGCTATGTACAAGATTTTCCTCAATGAGGGCATGCGGGCTGGCATCCCTAACCCAAAAACGCGTGAACGTACGATCACGCTCTATCTCGACAAGACAGAATTCCGTGCCGCTTTGGATATGGCGGATGAAAAGCACATTTATGCCCTTGTGGTAGACCGCCAGGGGAATGAGTTTTTTCGCACCCGTGGTCCATATAGCCGTGATGGAGAGGCAGCCCTGCGCCAGGCACTTTTCCAACTGACCTCAAAAACCAAACCTTGAGCCGTGCAGCAACTGCGATTCTCGCACACAAAAGGCTCCCGCGGTCACAAAACCGTCGGGAGCCTTTTTGGGTAATCCGACCTGGACGATCAGGGCCGGAGAGTGCCCACCCAGATCTGCCAGGCCAGGGCGGTCTTGGCGAGCAGGCTCAGGACGATATACATGCGTTCCCCGAAGAGATAGTCCTTCCAGGGACCAACCTTTTTGTATTGCAATACCATGTTGACCGCAAAGATGCTGAAGAACACGAAGATGGTTGGCACGATGGCATAGACAAACGCCGGCGGTTTGGCGCTTGAGGAACCCAGCGATCCGTAAAAATACATGAAGATCACGATCCAGGGAACGATGCCGGCCAGACAGCCGTAGATGTAAGCGGTCCAGTCTGTCTTCTTCGTGGTCTGGTTGTGCAGCTCCATCATCCAGCCGAAGAGGATCATCATCGCGTTGAGGGCGAAGATGAGGATGAGGCTGCTGAGGTCGTACATGCCGCTGAGCATGGCGATGAGGACGATCATCACCGACGAGCTGAAGGCGTACTCGATCCAGCGCGCGTAGTTGGCGCCCTTGCCCAGATTGCGCACGTACCAGTCGTAGGCCACCGTGGCCACACAGAAGTGCGCCGCGGCGCTCATGAAGAAGAACACGGCCACCGTGAGGCCGAGGCGCAGATGCCCCAGAGTGGCCAGGTGCGGCAGAGGCACACCCTTGTTGCCGGCCGTGAAACGCACGTACGAAGTGGTGATGGGTAGGGTGGCCGCCGTGCTGAGGATGAGCACGGCCACGCCCTGCACCAGATGCAGGAACCCCATCGCGGCGTTGTAGAGCCGCAGGCGCGCGTACACGTCCGGACGCGGCTCAACTATGGGCAGTGCGCTCATGTGGACCTCCTCGATTGTGTGTCGTCTCGACCGACCATTCTTAGCCGGCGCGCGCCAAGAGCAACGGGGAAGATCGAGCTAGGCACCGCTAGCCAGCGACGACGGCCGCCCCTTGGTGGAGCTGCCAAAGCGGCGCCTGAAGGCCGCGAAGGCCAGCAACCCCACGGGCATCGGCAGCCAGAAGGCGACGAGCCTGTAGGCCAGCGTCGCCACGGTGGCGTCTCGGGTGGCGATGCCGGCCAGGCCCAGCGTCGTGACGAGCCCGACCTCGACAAAGCCCAAGCCGCCCGGCGTGAGCGGCACCATGCCCAGCAGGGCGGCCACGACGTACGCCAGCAGCACGAGCGACACGTGTGGCGGCTTGGTGCCCGTAGCCGCCAGGGCGGCAAGCAAGGCGAGAAAGTCGAAGAGCCAGTTGCCGGCGGCGAAGCCCAGCGCCTGCCACCACTTGTCGCCGAGGACCGAGCGGATCAGGTCGCGCTCTTCCAGAAGACGCTCCGGCACATCGGTCCTGGGCTGATGGTGGCGGCGCAGACGGTTGAGCACCGTCTGCACCACATGCCCGACCAGCTCCAGCGGACGCTTGGTCAGTAGCAATATGGCGCCGGCGGCGAGGATGAGCACGAACAGAAAGGCGCCGAATTCCGCCGCCCGCGCCAGGTTGTGCTGCACGGGCACACCGTAGAGGATGGCCGGCACGCTGAGCACGGGCAGAGCGAAGAGCACGCCCGTCGAGAACAGCCCGGTCGCCGTCAGCCCAGTCAGCGTGCGCGCCGGCGAGGCTCCGGCGGTGACCAGCATCTGGTACTGGGCCGAGCCGCCGGAGGCGGCACCGCCGGGCACGATACGGCTGAAGGCGTTGCCGGCCATCTGCGTGGTGGCGACCACGAACCAGCGGGGCTCGGCCAGTGTCAGACGCATCATCCCCCAGTAGCAGGCAAAGCTCGCCGCCTCGAGCAGGCCCATGACGACGAACCACACCCAGGAGATGGCGCGCAGCTGGGGCGCCTGGGAGAGCACGTTCACCAGGCTGGGCCAAACGATGTACAGGCCGATGACGGCGGCCGCCAGGAACACGATGCGCCGGAGCGGCAGACGGCGCCGAGCGCGAACGGCAGGCTCGCCGTTCTCGGCACGGGCCTTCCGACTCTGCCCGCCCTCGTCCACCTGCGTCTCTCCTGCGGCTGTCTCCACGTGACTCCCGTGCTGCAGCTCTGGTGCACACGGCACCGGACGCCGAAACCTTACACCCGCCTCGCAGCCGAATCATGCCCGACGAGCGCGGCCGCGCGTTTGCAGCGCGCCCCGGTCCGAGACAGAATCGCGCTGCGGCGATTCCATGTCGGTCTGTTTGACCGTACTCGTCCGCCTTGGTCGAACCAGCTATGCGAGCCAAAGGAGACCTGAGTGAGCGACGCCTCCCTGTGGCACACCGTCATGGCCGCGCTCCAAGAGCGCGGCTGGCACGCTCGCGTGGTGTCGGCCGACCATCTGGACGACCTGCGTGCGCGGCTGCAGCGAGTGCTCACCTCCGGCGAGCTGCCGGACGAAGTGGCGAACGAAGTCGCTCCCAAGCCGGGTTTCCGCCTGCCTGACGATGCGCCCGCGCCGCGCTCGGTGGTCGTCGCCGCGCTCGGGCGGCCACTCACGCAGGCGACGCTCACGCTGGGCGGCACCGAGCGCACCATCCCGGTGCCGCCGCACTACGCCGGCTATCACACCCAGCCGGCGGAGATGGTGCGCATCGTGGCCGAGGTGCTGGCCGCGGCGGGTCACGGCGCCACGCGCTTTGACCCGCCGCTCAAGACCCTGGCAGCGTGTGCCGGCCTGGCCCGCTACGGCCGCAACAACATCGCCTACGTGGCCGGCCTGGGCAGCTACCACGAGCTCGCCGCCTGCGTCACGGACGCGCCGCCGCCCGCGGATGCAGTCTGGGGCGAGCCGCAGGTGCTGGCGCGCTGTATGAGCTGTGTCGCCTGCCTGCGCGCCTGCCCCACGGGGGCCATCGACGGCGACCGGTTCCTGCTGCGCACCGAGCGCTGCCTCACGTACCTCAACGAGAGCGAAGCGCCCTTCCCAGACTGGGTCCGGCCCGAGTGGCACACCTGCGCCGTCGGCTGTCTGGGCTGTCAGCAGGTGTGCCCCGAGAACGTCGACCCGGGGCTCACCGTCGCCGCGCCCGAGCACTTCGACGAGCGCGAGTCGGCGGCGATCCTCGCTGCCGACAAGAACGCGAGCTTCTCCGCCGCCACGCGCACCAAGCTCGAGCGCTGCGGCCTCGACTACTCGGCGGAGCTCATCGCCCGCAATCTGCGCGCCGCTCTGGGCGTCTAGCCACCGGCCGGCAGGCACATCATGGCCGACATCACCGAGACCTTCCTGGCCGCGGACCGAGCGAGTTGGCGCACGTGGCTGGAGAAGCATCACGCCGCCAAGAGCGAGATCTGGCTGGTCCTCTACAAGAAGAACACCGGCAGAGCCGCCTTCTCGATGTCGGCGGCGGTGGAGGAGGCGCTCTGCTTCGGCTGGATCGACGGTCAGCTGCGGCGCGTGGACGACGAGACGTACGCTCTGCGCTTCACGCCCCGTCGACCCGGCAGCATCTGGTCCGAGTCCAACAAGGCCCGTGTGCGCGAGATGGGCAGACAAGGCAAGATGACCCCCGCCGGGCTGGCCGCAGTGCGTGCCGGCAAGCAGAGCGGCGAATGGCAAACGGCGAGGCTACGCGAGAACACCGAAGCCCTGCCGCCCGACATCGAGCTGGCCCTCGCGGCCAACACGCTGGCCAAGGAGAACTTCGAGCGTCTCGCGCCTTCGCATCGTAAGGCGTACCTCTACTGGGTCAGCGAGGCTAAGCGCGAGGAGACGCGCCGGCGACGCATCGCGGAGGTCGTCCGGCGCGCAGAGCAGAACCGCAAGCCGGGCGCGAACGACTGAACCGTCGCGCGCCTCGGCGGCCGGCGCGCTTGGCGCCTCGGCGGCCGGCTTCCCGTTCTCGTACCGGCGGCCGGCTTCCCGTTCTCGTACCGGCGCGCTACACTGAGGTGAAGACTGGCAAGACTGTCTTGCCGCCATGGCGAGGCAGCAGAGGGCGGGGGTCCCCGCGATGCGAGCACGCTCGGCATTCGTTCTAGTCTCACTAGCCACGGTACTGTTGATGCCCGCTTCGGCGGTCGCAGCGCCGCGGGGCACAGCCGTCGTTCAAGGCCATGTCTACACCTTCGCCGGCGGCGGCCAGCAGGGCGCGACGGTGTTCTGGGACACGACCGACGAGTCGGGAGTAGCTCCCCACACCACCGGCGTGAGCGGCGCCTACAGCTTGACCGGCCTGCCGGCTGCCTCCGGCGACGGTGACGTGGGCGTCATGGTCCCCTCGACCGACAACTTCTACACGCTCGAACGTCAGTTGCTGACCTGGCCAGACCCAGGAACGACCATCTTCGATTTCCAACCTGGCCACGTGCTGGCCAACGTCACCCTCAGCCACCCAGCGACAACGGGCAACGAGGTGGACATCAAGCTCCTCGGCAGCGACGGCCCGACACCCGTGTGGAGCGACCAGGAGTTCATATGGAGCTCGGGACGGGCCAGGGCGGCCGCCAAGCCGACCAACGCCATGCCGGGCACATACTCCGTAGCGACCTGCTCCTTCATCACCAGCAAGTACCCCGACCGCAAAGGCGAGGGCATAGAGACGCCCTTCACGAGCACCGTCGTGGCAGGTGAGCAGGCTGCTGACACGCTGACGTTCAACGAGGCCAGCGCCTCCAGCCTCACCGTGGCCACCAAGTGGGCGTCGGGCGCCCCCGGCACGAGCGTGCCGGTAGCCTGGGCCCACTTCCCCGACGCCTGGCAGAGCGACTTCCAGGGCATCTCGGGGTACGGCGCCACTGAGCCACAAGATCTGGGTACGCTCCCCACCGCAGGCTCAGGCAGCACGTCGTTCACCGTGCCCGTCGCGGCCCGGCCGGGCTACTTCTACTACTTCTCGGCGCAACATGTCGACGGGCAGCTCGCCCTGGAGACGGCCTTCGAGGTCTGCACCCTCACCTCGAGCAAGCCGTCGATCAGCTCCGGCGCGGCCGTCCGCCTCAAGGGAGTCGTGCCGGCCATGGGCAACGCCGGACGGGCCCGTAAGGTCAAGGTCTCCATCTACGCGCGCTCCTCAGCCGCCGGTCAGCCGGCGACGTACGACAACCCCAAGGGCTGGAAGCTCGTCGGCCAGGCCAACGAGAACGCGAAGGGCCAGTACGCCAGCGCCAACCTGTACCCGAAGCACACCACCTACTACGTCGTGCGCTTCCCGGCCCAGGGCCCGTACTGGAAGGGCTTCACTTCGGTCGTCAAGGTCGCCGTGCACTGAGAGCAAGATCCCCCGCCGCGCCGGCAAGCAGCGGGGGAGCGTAAACGACCCTGGCAACGGAACCACGGCGCCGGTGCGGGCCGCCCTTCGCGGCCCGCCCCGGCGCCGTTCCCGACCGGACAACGTTGCCGAGCGCCGCCGCCGGC
>PMKX01000187.1 GCA_003158705.1 Actinomycetota bacterium | reverse complement strand
GCCGGCGAAGGCGGCCGAGCCGGCGCCTGCAGCCAAGCCTGCGCCTGTGGCTGAGGCTGCAGTCGCAACGGCCACGGCGCCGGTCGAGGAGAAGGCAGCTGAGGCCGTCGAGGCGGAGAAACCGGCCAAGGCCGCCAAGCCTGTCAAGGCCGAGAAGTCCGGCGTCGAGGCCAAGGGCGCCACGAAGCCCAAGCCGGCCGAGGCCAAGAGCGCGCCGGCCGCCAAGCCCGCGGCCGCCAAGCCCAAGTCCGCCAAGCCCGCGGCCGCGAAGAAGGCGGCCAAGAAGCCGAGCACGTCCCGTGCCAAGGACGCTGCCGAGGCCGCCCCCACGCAGCCGCCGGTCGCCACAGAGGCAAGCGAGTCCAGCGACGGACCCAAAGAAGGTGATGAGTAGTGGCCGAGATCACAGCAGGCATGGTCAAGCAGCTCCGCGAGAAGTCCGGGGCCGGCATGATGGACTGCAAGCAAGCGCTCAAAGCGAGCGACGGCGACATGGACAAGGCGCTGGTCGAGCTGCGCAAGCAGGGCCTTGCCATGGCCCAGAAGAAGAGCTCGCGAACGACCAAGGAAGGCATGGTCGAGGCCTACATCCATGCCGGCGGCAAGATCGGTGTGCTCGTTGAGGTAGGCGTGGAGACGGACTTCGTGTCGCGGGGTGAGAAGTTCCGCGAGTTCTGCCACGACCTGGCGCTGCAAGTGGCGGCGTCAAGCCCGCACTGGGTGCGTCGCGAAGACGTGCCCGCCGAGGTGATCGAAGCCGAGAGGGCCGTCTACGCCGGTCAGGCCAAGGGCAAGCCCGAGAACGTGGTCGAGAAGATGGTGTCCGGCAAGCTCGAGAAGTTCTTCGCCGAGACCTGTCTCATGGAGCAGCCCTTCGTCAAGGAGCCCGATCTCACTATCGAGGAGCTGCGCACGAACTTGGTCGGCGTCATCAGCGAGAACGTCGAGGTCCGGCGCTTCGTGCGCTTCCAGCTCGGCGAGACGCAGGAAGGCTAGTACTCGTGGAGAGCCAGGGTCGCGCGGCGTCGGGCTCTCAGCCCCCTGGCGCCGCCTTCGCACGTGTGCTCCTCAAGCTGAGCGGCCAGGCGCTGGAGGGTCCCGGCCACATGGCCATCGACCCGACCCGTACGCGTGAGCTGGCCGCGCACATCGGCCAGGTGCGTGAACGCGGCGTCGATCTGGCGGTGGTGGTCGGCGGCGGCAACATCTTCCGCGGCGTGGCCGCCGCCACCGGCGGCATGGACCGCGCCACGGCCGACTACATCGGCATGATGGCTACGGTGCAGAACGCCCTGGCTCTCCAGGACGCCCTGGAGCACGCCGGCGTGGACACCCGCGTGATGAGTGCCATCGAGATCAAGGCCGTCTGCGAGCCCTACATCCGTCGGCGTGCGCTACGCCACATCGAGAAGGGCCGCGTGGTCATCTGCGCCTCGGGTACGGGCAACCCGTACTTCTCGACCGACTCTGCGGCCGCGTTGCGCGCCCTCGAGCTCTCGTGTCAGGCGATCCTCATGGCCAAGCGCGAATACGACGGCGTCTACGATGCCGACCCGAGCATGGTCCCGGACGCGCGCTTCATCCCTGCCCTTACCCATCTCGAGGCCATCGAGCGCGGACTCAAGGTCATGGACACGACGGCTCTGTCGCTGTGCATGGACAACGATCTGCCTATCTATGTGTTCAAGATGACGGGCGACAACATCGTGCGCGTGCTGGCCGGCGAGCGCGTCGGCACGGTCGTCTCATCTGCCGGGGAAAACGGCGAAGGGAGGGTGTGACGTGGAGAAGGAACTGCTGGCCGAGGCCAAGTCGCGCATGGAGAAGGCGCTGGTCGCCGTGAAGTCGGAGTTCAACACGGTGCGCAGTGGCCGAGCGTCAACGGGGCTGCTCGACCGCGTCCAGGTGGACTTCTACGGCTCATCCATGCCTCTGAAGCAGATGGCCGGCGTGGCCGCCCCGGAGCCGCGCCTGATCACCGTCACCCCCTATGACAAGTCGGCCATGAAGGCCATCGAGAAGGCGATCATGGAGTCCGATCTGGGCCTCAATCCGAGCAATGACGGCGCCGTCATCCGGCTGCCCATCCCGGCGCTCAACGAGGAGCGTCGCCATGAGCTGGTCAAGATGGTGCACCGCCTGGCCGAGGACGGCCGCGTAGGCGTCCGCAACATCCGTCGCGAGTGCATGAAGGAGCTCAAGGAGCTCGTGCATGCCGGCGAGGTCGGCGAGGATGCCGAGCGGCGAGCCGAGGAGCAGCTGCAGAAGCTCACCGATGAGCAGGTCCACCAGATCGACGAGCTCCTGAAGCACAAGGAGCAGGAGATCCTCGAAGTCTGACGACCGGCTCGGCCGTCAGACTTCGAGTCAGGCGTCGTGGGCCGCGGGACTAACTCCGCCCTCTGGCGCGTCTGGCGCTACTTCGATCTGCGCCGGCGCGGCGCTCCGACGGAGCGCTCGGCCGGCGGCGCCCATTGCCGTTATGTGGCCATCATCATGGACGGCAACGGACGCTGGGCAACGCGCCGTCACCTTCCCGTGGGCGCCGGTCATCGTGCCGGTGTCAAGGCGCTGCGCCGCGTGCTCGAGCACGCCCTCGACCTGGGCATCCAGGAGGTGACCGTGTTCTCCTTCTCCAGCGAGAACTGGACGCGCCCGGCGGGCGAGGTCGAGGAGCTCATGGACCTCTTCATGGACGCCATCGAGACGCAGGTGCCCGATCTGCACGAGCGCGGCGCCCGGGTGCGCTTCGTCGGGCGCCGCCACGGCGTTCCGGCGCCCCTGGTGGCCCGCATCGAGGCGGCCGAGCAGCTGACGGCCGGCAACACCAAGATGACCTTGTTCATCGCCTTCAACTACGGCGGCCGGGGCGAGATCGTCGACGCCGTGCGCGGGGTGCTGGCCTGCGGAGCCTCAGCGGCCGACGTGGACGCCGAGATGATCGCCGGCCACCTCTACGCGCCCGAGATGCACGAGCCGGAGCTGCTCATCAGGACCAGCGGTGAGCAGCGCATCTCCAACTTCCTGCTCTGGCAGCTGGCGTACTCGGAGCTGTACTTCAGCCCCAAGCTCTGGCCCGACTTCGACGAGGCCGACTTGGACGCCGCCCTCGCAGAGTACGCCGGCCGTCTGCGCCGCTTTGGAGGTCGCTGACGTGGGCACGCGCATCTTCTCCGGCATCGTGCTCGGCCTTCTGGCGATCGTGTTCATCGCCCATGGCGGCATGCTGTTCTTCATCCTGGTGCTGCTTCTGGGCCTGCTGGCCCTCAACGAGTTCTACCGCATGATGTGGCCGTACCGGCCGCTCGCCCTGGCCGGGTTCGTGGGCTTGCCGTTGCTCCTCTGGGCGGCGTGGTTCAGGAGTCCCGGCTACATGCTGGCCATGGTCGCCGTCACCTTGCTGCTGGCCTTTCTGCTGGCCCTTACTCTGGGGCCCAAACCCGGCGCGGTGGTGCGGCTGGCCATGACCATGCTCGGCGTCGTTTACATCGGCTTGGGCCTGGGCCACCTGCTGCTCATGCGCCGGCTCGACCACGGGACGGCGCTGGTGCTCACCGTCGTCTTCGGCACGTGGGGCGGCGACACCATGGCGTACTTCACTGGCCACTGGTTCGGCTCCACGCCCATGACGCCGCGCCTCTCGCCACGCAAGACCTGGGAGGGCTTTGCCGGTGGCACCATCGGCACCATCCTGCTGGTGGTGTTCGTCAGTATCTACACGTCGCTCGGCGCAGGTCAGTCGCTGGTGCTGGGCGTCGTCATCGCCGTCGTGGGCCCCATTGGCGATCTCTTCGAGTCGCTGCTCAAGCGCGACGTGCACGTCAAGGACACCGGCCGCGCTTTTCCGGGGCACGGTGGCATCCTCGACCGTTTCGACGCCCTGCTCTTCGCGACCGTGGCGTCGTACTACCTCATCACGCTCGTCTTCAACTACGCGCTGCCGTGACCGGCCAAGACGCCGCTGCGGGAACATGATTTCCGCTCAGCGTGCCGAATAGCTTAGGCGTCTTTACCCACCCAGGTCGGGAGGCAGCATGAAGGTCGTGATCCTGGCCGGCGGCATGGGCACGCGCCTCGCCGAAGAGACCCAGGTGAGGCCAAAGCCGATGGCTGAGATCGGTGAGCGTCCCATCCTCTGGCACATCATGAAGATGTACGGTCATTTCGGCTTCAACGACTTCGTGATCTGTCTCGGGTACAAGGGCTACGTCATCAAGGAGTACTTCTCCAACTACTTCCTGCACAACAGCGACGTCACCTTCGACGTGCAGAGCGGTTCCATGGAGGTGCACCAGGTCGGTGCGGAGCCTTGGCGCGTGACGCTCATCGACACGGGCGCCGCCACGCAGACGGGCGGGCGCCTGAAGCGCGTCGCCGAGCATCTCGGCGACGCGCCCTTCATGATGACCTACGGCGACGGCGTGGCCGACATCGACGTCGCCGCCTTGCTTGCGTTCCATCGTGCTCACGGTCGTCTCGCCACGGTCACGGCGGTCCAGCCGCTGGGCCGTTTCGGCGCTCTGCAGCTGGCCGAGGACGAGGGCACGGTGCTGAGCTTCCAGGAGAAGCCGCAAGGCGACGGCGGCTGG
The DNA here is from genome assembly GCA_003158705.1 of Actinomycetota bacterium. Taxonomy (GTDB): domain Bacteria; phylum Actinomycetota; class Thermoleophilia; order UBA2241; family UBA2241; genus FEN-672. The sequence goes on along the minus strand of PMKX01000187.1, from coordinate 2,025 downwards.
GTCAACGGCGGCTTCTTCGTGCTCGAGCCACGGGTGCTGGACTTCATCGCCGATGACGCGACCCCGTTCGAGCGCGAGCCTCTCGAGGCCATCGCCGGGCAGGGGCAACTGAAGGCATACCTGCATCGCGGCTTCTGGCAGCCCGTGGACGTGCTGCGCGACAAGCTGCTGCTCGAGCGTCTCTGGGAGTCCGGCCAGGCGCCGTGGAGAGTGTGGTGACCCCAGCGTCGCGCGAGGAGGCCGCCCTGTTCGCCGGTGCCTACGAGGGGCGGCGCGTGTTCGTCACCGGTCACACCGGCTTCAAGGGCGGCTGGCTGGCGCTCTGGCTCAGCCGCCTGGGAGCACGTGTGGCCGGCTATGCGCTCGCGCCGCCGACCACGCCCAGCCTCTTTGCCGCGGTGGAGCTGGGCGATTTGGTGAAGCACACGCTGGGCGATGTGCGCGACCGCAGCGGCTTACGCGCCGCCATTCTGCGTCACGAGCCTGAGATCGTCTTCCACTTGGCCGCTCAGCCTTTGGTGCGCCGCTCCTACGATGAGCCGGTCGAGACCTACGAGACCAACGTCCTGGGCACGGTCAACCTGCTCGAGGCGGCGCGCGCGTGCCCGTCGCTGCGCGCCGTGGTCGTGGTCACCAGCGACAAGTGCTACGAGAACCGCGAGTCCGGCAGGGCCTACCGCGAGGGCGACGCTCTGGGTGGAGACGACCCGTACAGCTCGAGCAAAGGCTGTGCGGAGCTGGTGACCGCCGCCTACCGGCGTAGCTTCTTTGCAGCGCCGTCGGCGGCGCGCGTGGCCTCTGTGCGCGCCGGCAATGTCATCGGCGGCGGCGACTGGGCCGACGATCGCCTGGTGCCGGACTGCGTGCGCGCCCTGGACCGCGGGCAGACGGTGGCGGTGCGCAACCCGGAGGCGGTGCGGCCTTGGCAGTCCGTGCTCGACCCGCTGGCCGGTTACCTTTGGCTCGGGTACTGGCTTCTCAGCGGGTCGGCGGGCTACGACGGGGCCTGGAACTTCGGCCCTGCAAGCGACGAGGATCTCTCCGTGCTGGCCGTGGTCAAGGCTGTCGTGGAGGCGTGGGGAGGAGGCGACTGGCGCGCGGCCGAAGGCGGCGTCGAGGAGCCCCACGAAGCCGGTCAGCTCAAGCTCGACGCTGCCAAGGCGGCGGCGCAGCTCGGCTGGCGTACGGTCTACGATGCGCGGCGCGCCGTGGAGGTGGCCGTGCGCTGGTACAAAGCGTTCTACGAGGGCGCCAGCTCGGCGACCGCGGCCGCCGCCGCCCACCCGGGCGCGATCGGCCCTGCCGGCGTGCTCCAGCGCTGTCAGGACGACATCGACGAGTATGTTGCCACAGCCCGCGACCTCGGCCTTGCCTGGGCAGGGGGAGGCACGGCGGGGACCGGCGCCGGCGCGGCCGCGGGGGAGAGGGCAGAGCCGTGAGCGGCGGGCAGGACCGTGACGACCTGCGCGCCGAGATCCTGGCTCAGGTGCGGCGCTACGCCGACCAAGCTTGCGCGCCGCTGCCCTTCGAGCCTGGCGTTTCGCGCGTTCCCTACGCCGGGCGCGTGTTCGACGCCGAGGAGATGGTGCAGCTGGTGGACTCGGCGCTCGAGTTCTGGCTCAGCTACGGTCGCTTCTCGCTGCAGTTCGAGGCCGAGTTGGCCGGCTTCCTGGGCCTGAGACACTGCCTGCTTGTGAACTCCGGCTCGTCGGCCAATCTGCTGGCGTTCATGACTTTGACGTCGGATCGTCTGGGCGAGCGCAGAGTCAAGCGCGGTGACGAGGTCATCACCGTGGCCTGCGGCTTCCCGACCACGGTGGCGCCCATGGTGCAGTTCGGCGCCGTGCCGGTGTTCGTGGACGTGGAGCCGGCCACGGCCAACGTCGCTGTCGAGCAGCTCGACGCCGCCCTGAGCTCGCGGACCCGGGCCGTGTTCCTGGCACACACGCTGGGCAATCCGTTCGCCGTGGCGGCGGTGCTCGGGTTCTGCCGCCGCCACGACCTGTGGCTCATCGAAGACAACTG
>PMKX01000157.1 GCA_003158705.1 Actinomycetota bacterium | reverse complement strand
GCTCTCGCGGATCACCGGCGCGGACTCACCGGTGATGGCCGACTCGTCCACGGAGGCGATGCCCTCGATCACCTCGCCGTCGCCGGGGATGATCTCGCCGGCCGAGACGACCACCACGTGGCCCTTGCGCAGCTCGGTCGCCGGCACCTGCTTGACACCGTCGTCGGTCACCAGGTTGGCGTAGGTCTCGGTGCGCATCTTGCGCAGCGCGTCGGCCTGCGCCTTGCCGCGCCCCTCGGCCATGGCCGTGGCGAAGTTGGCGAACAGCACCGTGAACCACAGCCAACCGGCGATGGCGCCCGCGAAGGCTGTGTCGTTGTTCCCCCGGAAGAGCCCGAGGATGAAGTAGTAGCTCGTGATGACGCTGCCCACCTCGACCAGGAACATCACCGGGTTGCGGGCCACCTCGCGCGGGTCGAGCTTGCGGAACGAGCTCGCGATCGCCGGCCAGATGAGATTACGCATTGCGGCCTCGTTGCGCATCGTCGTGTGCTCCTGCGGCACGGGTTGCTCTTGTCGCTGATCAGCCATCGATCACCCGAACAGCTTGCCGGCGTACATCAGGAAGTGTTCCACGAGCGGCCCCAGGGCGAAGGCCGGGAAGTAGGANNGTGGGGAACGTCCCCGGCGAAGGCGGCACCGACTTCTTCTCTCCCAGCGAGCCGGCCAGCGCCAGGCAGGGGATGATGAAGATGTAGCGGCCCCACATCATGCACAGTCCGCCGATGGTGCTCCAGAAGCGGCCGCTGGCGGTGAGACCGGCGAAGGCGCTGCCGTTGTTGGCGGTCTGCGAGGTGGTGCCGTAGAGGATCTCGGTCAGGCCGTGCGGACCTGAGTTCAGCACCGCGTTCTTGCCCGCCGGCACCACGGCGGCCAGGGCGGCAAAGCCCAGCGCCGTGACGAAGAAGTAGAGTATGGCGATCGAGGCGAGCNNACCATGAGGCCGGCGATGAACACCGCGAGGATAGCGACGACGAGCAGGCCCATGATGCCGACCCCGACGCCGCCGAACACCACCTCACCGAGCGCCATGTTGAGCAGGGCCATGCCGCCGGCCAGCGGCGTCAGGCTGTCGTGGCCGTTGTTGACCGCGCCACACGAGGTGTCGGTCGTGACCGTGGAGAAGAGGATCGAGTTGGCGATTCCGAAGCGCACCTCCTTGCCCTCCATGTTGCCGCCGGCCTGGGTCGAGGTCAGCTTCTCGTTGGCGCCGCGCTTGGCGAGGATCGGGTTGCCCTTCTGCTCGCTGGCGTACATCACGGCCACGCTCATGAGCAGGATCACCATCGCCGCGGTGAACAGCGTCCACCCCTGGCGCTGGTCGCCGGCGAAACGGCCGAACGTGTAGGTGAAGGCGACCGGGATGGCGAGCAGCGCCAGCATCTCGACCATGTTGGAGAGCGGCGTAGGGTTCTCGTAGGGATGCGCCGAGTTGGCGTTGTAGGAGCCGCCGCCGTTGGTACCCAGTTCCTTGATCGACTCCTGCGAGGCGAAGGGGCCCTGGGCGATCGTCTGCACGGTACCTTGAAGCGTCACGGCATGGGTCGGGCCGTTCAGGTTCTGCACCACACCCTGGGAGACCAGGAACAGCCCGATGATGATCGAGAGCGGCAGGAGTACATAGAGGAAGCTGCGGGTCATGTCGACCCAGAAGTTGCCGAGCAGGCGGCTCGAGTGGCGCGTGAGGCCGCGGATGAAGGCGACCGCCGCCGCCATGCCTACGGCGGCCGAGACGAAGTTCTCGCGCGCCAGGGCCAGCATCTGTGAGAGGTAGCTGACCGCCGTTTCTGGTACGTAGACCTGCCAGTTGGTGTTCGTGACGAAGCTGACTGCGGTGTTGAAGGCGACCGTGGGGCTCATGTCGGGGACGTGGGCGGGGTTGAGCGGCAGGTGACCCTGCAAGCGCAGGATGACGTAGATGAAGAGCAACACCGCGAGGTTGAACACGATCAGCGAGACCGCGTAGCCTGTGACCCCCATCTCGCGCGTCTCGTCGATGCCACAGAGGCGGTAAGTGAGCTTCTCGACTGGCCGCACGACGCGGTCCATGAACGTGTGCTCGCCNNGATGCCCCAGCCCATGGCTCCGAACCTGCCTAGAACTTCTCGGGTCGCAGGAGAGCGTAGAACAGGTACACGAGCAGCCCTGCCGCGATCAGACCAAGGATGAGGTAGGCGATGTCCATCTCAGCCAGCTACAGTCGCGGGGCTACGCGCGCGAACGCGATCGCGAACAGGAAGAAGACCACCACGATACTGAGGTACGCTACGTCGCCCACGGCTCCCCCAGAGAGTGTTTGGGCCCGCGCGTCCACCGCGCTCGGCATGACACTTGACGCTGGCGCATACTATCAGACCATGTTTGCGACATGCGACCTCGTTGTGCTCGTGCGCACCGCTGTGATCGCGACGCGCCAAAGGGACCCAGGCAGCGTTTCGGCGACGCGCTCAGTGAAGAGCGCGTCGCCGAAACGACGGCCGGGAGGTGTCACCCGCGGGTATCACGCAGAGCCGTACGCTCTGCCCGGCGAGCAGGTGCCACGCCCGGCCGTAGGCCTTGGACAGCTTCGTGAAGCTGGTCAGTGCGAGGGCGCAGCTCGCGGCGCTCGCGCAGCGTGAGCACTACCAGGTAGGCAAGGCACGCCATCGCCGCTACGAGGGCGACGAGGAAGATGGCGTCAATGCCGATAGTCTCCAGGCTCAGAACACTCACCGCTTGCCTCCGTCACGTGCCGCTGCCTTCGGCAACGACCAGATCTAGTGGCACGGTACCCGCGGGGCTCTAAAGAGGCCGTGAAGGCGCACCGACGTCGCATAAATGTTTCGTAAAGGCTCTTAGGAGGCGTCGGCTTCGGGCACCGAGAGCCGGAACCCTACACCGGGCTCAGTGATGATGTACCGGGCCGTGGCCGGCGCCGGTTCGATCTTCTTGCGCAGGTTGCTCACGTGCACACGCAGCGTCTGCGCGTCCTCCGCCCATTCCGGCCCCCACACGTGCTCGAGGATCATCTTCTGGGTGACGACGCAGTTGGCGTTGCGCGCCAGGAAGGCGAGGATATCGAACTCGGTCGGCGTCAGCGCCACCTCGGCATCGGAGAGGGTGACGCGGCGGCGGGCGATGTCGATGACCAGCTCGCCGGCGGTGACGACGGGCGGCGGCGCCGTGAGCGCCGCCGCCCGTCGCAGCAGCGCCCTGATGCGGGCCAACAGCTCACCGGCCGAGAAGGGCTTGGTGAGGTAGTCGTCGGCGCCCTCATCCAGGGCCGTGATCTTGTCGGCTTCGCTGGAGCGCACCGAGAGGATGAGGATGGGAGCGGCCAGCCAGGCGCGCAGCTCGCGACATACGTCGATGCCGCTGCGGTCTGGCAAGCCGAGGTCGAGGACGACCAGGTCGGGCGGGTTGTCGATCGCCATCGTCAGGGCCTCGTCGCCGGTCGTGGCCACGTCCAACACGTAGCCGCGGGTGCCCAGGATCGACTTCAGGGCGCGACGGATCTGCTCTTCGTCGTCGACCACGAGGATGCGCGTCGGGCGTTCCGGCACGGTCACGCCGGCTCCTCGCTTTGGGGCTGGGGCGGCAGCACGATCACTACGCGCGCCCCATGCGGGCTGGCATCCTCGACGAGGATGGTGCCGCCGTGGGCGCGCACGATCTCGCGCGTGATGGCCAGGCCCAGGCCGGTACCTGAGGGTGCTCGCGCGCCCGTCAGCCGCCCACGATAGAACTTCTCGAACACGGCCTCCTGTTCGTCGGCGGGGATGCCGGGCCCTTCGTCTTCCACCCAGATGCGCGTACCGCGCGCTGTTGTTTGCGCGCCGACTCGTATGGGACTCTCCTCGCCGGCGTACAAGAGGGCGTTCTCGAACAGGTTCTGCAGAACGCGCACCCATTGCACGAAGTCGATGTCGAGCGGCGGCAGATCCTCCGCCAGCACGGTCTGCACGCGGGGGCGCTGGTGAGCCGGGAGCGTGTCGAGACTGGCGGCGACCACGTCGGCCAAGTCGTTCGGCTCGCGCCGCGGCTCCCAGGCGCGCGCCTCCAGACGGGAGAGGTCGAGCAGCGCGCCGATACTGTTGTTCAGGCGGGTGATGTCGGCGACGATGGCGCGCAGCTCGTCGCGTACGCTGCGCTCGTCCCAGGCGACGTCACTCTCCAGCAGGTTGCTGACCGTTGCGGTCAACGCCGCCAGCGGCGTCTTGAGCTCGTGAGAGACGGACGAGAGCAGACTGGACTTGAGGCGGTCGGCCTCGCGCGATGCCTCGGCCTGCGTCGCCGTGCTCTGCAGACGCTGCCGCTCGAGGAACAGGGCGACGAGGTTGGCGAGCGAGGCCAACAGCCGGCCGTCGGCGTCGTTGTAGGGTCGGCCGTCGCGGCGCGTCTCCACGGTGAGCACGCCGGTGACGCCCGACGGGCTGCGCAGAGGCAGGAACACGCCGCCGGCGTTGCCCAGTGCCCGGACGGCGCCGCCAGAAGGTGCATCCGGCTCAGCCTGTGCGCTGCCAGTGCCCGGCAGGCCTACAGGCTGGCCGTGGCTGAAGACCCACTCGGCCGTGTCCTCGGTGGCGGCGTCCGCGTGCTCAGAAGGAGGCGACGCACAGAAGCTGCGTAGTCCGCTGCCGTCGGCGACGAAGAGCGTGGCCGAGGCGGCGCCGAGCGACTCGACGGTCTCGCGCAGCACCGTCTCGGCCATCGACTGGGTCGTCGTCTGCGAGACGAGGTTGGCGCTGAGGCGGTTCAGCAGCGCCGCCTCGCGCTCGCGCGCCACCGCCCGCGCCTCGCGTTCGCGCAGGCGTCCGGTCTGGATCCCCATGACGACGCCCACGACCAGGAAGGCGCCCAAGGCGAGCCAATCCTTGGCATCGCGGACCTGGAGCGTGTGGTAGGGCGGCAGGAAGAAGAAATCCCAGGCGAAGAAAGCGAGGACCGCGGCGAGAATGGCCGGCCCTGTGCCGCTGGCCCCCGCGACGAGCACCACGATGAGCAGGTACAGCAGCGCCCACTGGCTCTCGGCGAAGTGTGCGCGGCCGGGCAAGAAGATCGCCGTCGAGACGACGATGGCGAGGACCGCCAGGATGTACCCATGCTCCGTGAGCCGTGTCAGTAGCCGTCTCACACACCGCTCCGCTGAGGCAGGGAACAGACAACCAGCGGAGTCTATCAGAGGGTCTGGGCGCGGCTCCGCGCACGACCGGCAACCTATGGTTGACAACGACACGCTCGCTGGGCGGGAATAGGTGCTGGTGAAGCGGCCCGTTCGGGAGCTTCCGTCAAGGGAGGAGCTGATGGTGGAATCGTTCTCGGGCGCGGAGATCGAGGGTCTCGAACGGGACTTCGTCGGGCATCTCTGGCTGCCCTTCACGCAGATGCAGGGCCTGACGCCGGTCATCGTCGCCAGCGCCGATGGGGCCGTAGTGCGCGACGTGCACGGCAAGGAGTACATCGACGCCTTCGCCAGTCTGTGGACCGTCAACGTAGGCCACGGCCGTCGCGAGATCTTCGACGCCATCATGGCGCAGGCCGAGGAGGTCGCCATCTTCCACATGTTCGGTGTGGCCAACGTGCCGTCCATAAGGCTGGCGGCCAAGGTCGCCGAGCGTTTGCCGGGCGACCTGGACCACGTGTTCCTCTGCCTCGGCGGCGGCGAGGCCGTGGAGACGGCTCTGAAGGTCGCTCGCCAGTACTGGCGCAACAAGGGTCAGGGCGCCAAGTTCATGGTGTTCTACCGCGACCGTGCCTACCACGGCACCACCTTCGGCGCGGCCAGCGCGCAGGGCCTGGGGCTCAATCGCCAGAAGTTCGAGCCCCTTCTGCCGGGCTTCGTCAAGATCGGCGCGCCGTACTGCTACCGCTGCACCTGGGGCAAGACCTACGGCGAGTGCGCCATCGAGTGTGCCGGCGCCGTGGAGCAGGAGATCGCCTTCTGCGGCGCCGAGAACGTGGGCGCATTTCTGGGCGAGACGATCATCGGCACCGGCGGCGTCATCCCGCCGCCGCCCGAGTACTGGCCCCTCGTCGGCGAGATCTGCAAGGCCAACGACGTCTTGGTGATCAACGACGAAGTGATCACCGGCTTCGGGCGCACCGGC
>PMKX01000110.1 GCA_003158705.1 Actinomycetota bacterium | reverse complement strand
CATGACGGCGTCGGCGCCCAGAGCCACGGCCTTGCTCACGTCGCCGCCGGTGCGCATGCCGCCGTCGGCGATGACGCTGCAGTACTGACCCGTCTCGAGCAGATGCTGGACGCGCGCGGCGGCGGCGTCGGCGATGGCCGTCGCCTGCGGCACGCCGATGCCCAGCACGCCGCGCGTGGTGCAGGCGTGGCCCGGGCCTACGCCCACGAGCACGCCGACGGCGCCGGTGCGCATCAGGTGCAGCGTGGTGGCATACGAGGCGACGCCGCCGACTATGACCGGCACGGGGCACTCGGCGATGAACTGCTTGATGTTGAGGGGCTCGACCTTGGTGGAGACGTGCTCGGCCGAGATGACCGTGCCTTGGATGACCAGCACGTCGAGCCCCGCCTCGAGGGCGGTGCGGTAGTACTCCTGCACGCGCTGCGGCGTGAGCGAGGCAGCGGCCAGCACGCCGCCGTCCTTGATCTGCTTCACGCGCCGCGCGATGAGCTCGTCCTTGATCGGCTTCTGGTAGATCTCCTGCATCGTGCGCGTGGCCGTCTCTTTCGGCAGTGCGGCGATGCGGTCGAGCTGCTCGTTGGCATTCTCGTAGCGGGTCTGCACGCCCTCGAGGTTGAGAACGGCCAGGCCGCCGAGCTTGCCCATGGCGACGGCGAAGCCGGGGTCGACCACGCCGTCCATGGCCGAGGCCAGACAGGGCAGCGGCAGGGTGTGCGGGCCGATCTTCCAGCTTATGTCCACGTCGTCGGCGTCGCGTGTGCGCCTGCTGGGCACGATGGCGATGTCGTCGAAGCCGTAGGCCCGCCGTCCCTTCTTGCCACGCCCGATCTCTACTTCCATGTGCTCCTCCTGAGGAAGCCGCTGAGAGGATGAAGAAAAGACCCGAACGCGGACGCGTCAGGGTCTCTGGGTGCATCTCTATGTTCGAATGCCGCTCGCTCTGCCAACGTCTTTGGATGCTAGCACCGCTGCGCCGGGAGCGTCAACAGAGCCCCGGGCCGACGGCATGCCGGGCCCAGGGCGACGCGACCGCTACAACCGCGTCAGACCGCGTCGCTCTCCTTGACCTCGGTCACGAAGGTGGTCCCAAACAGGCGGTCGACCTCGGCCGGGTCGAGCACGCCGGCGCCGTAGAGCTGCGTGTTGGCGGCGCCGCACGCCAGCCCGTAGCGCAGACACTCGCTCACGTCCTTCTTGTCGAAGCGCCAGGAGATGAACCCGGCCACGAACGCGTCGCCGGAACCCACCGTCTGCAGGATGTTCTCGAGCAGAGGGATGGTGGCGTGGTACACACGCGAGTGACGGCCCTGCTTGATGCGCGCCACGCAGCCGTCGGGCATCTTGATGATGACGCTTTGGGCGCCCATCTCGCGGATGATCTCGGTGGCGTCGACGATGTCCTGCAGGTCGTGGAACTCGTGCCCCACGAGGTCTTCGGCCTCGCGCACGTTGGGCGTGACCACATGCGGATGGCCGCGCACCCCGAGGCGCAGCGGCTCGCCGGCGCTGTCGAGCACGGCCACACAGTGCGTGCGCCGCAAACGCTGCAGCACCTGGGCGTAGAAGTCTTCCGGCACGCGCCGCGGCAGCGAGCCGGCGAGCACCACATAGTTGGCGCCCTTGGCAAGGTAGTCGATCTTCTCCAGGAGAGCCTCGAGCTCTTGGGAGGTGACCACCGGGCCGTACTCGATGACCTCCGTCTGGCTCGTGCCGGTGGGGTCGATGACGGCCGTGGAGGTACGCGACTCGCCGGCGATACGCACGAAGTCGTTAAGGATGTTCTCGTGCCCCAGCCCCTCGATGATCTGCTGCCCAGCGCGGCCGCCCACCAGGCCGCTGACGATGACCGGCTGGCCCAGAGTCTTGAGAGCGCGGGCGATGTTGATGCCCTTGCCGCCGGGCAACGTGAGGCTCTCGCTGGCACGGTGCCGAAAGCCGACCTGGAAGTTCGGCACAGTCAGCGTCTTGTCGATAGCGGCGTTGGGCGTGACAGTGATGATCATCCGTGCCCCCGTCAGAGACTGTACGCTAATAGTACCAAGTGAGGGCGCGCCCGAGAGCGCCACTCAGTATAGCACAGCGCCAGCGGCGACCCCGGAGCGCGTACCGTCTGCGCCAAACCTTGACACTACCGCCTCGGCGGGCGTACGTTTCGAAGCAGGCCACACGGCTGAAATCCTCGTTAGGTGAGGCTCCAGCATAGATAGAGGCCGTTGCCCGGAAACGTCCAGAGACGCCAACGGGTAGAACAGGTATTGCCGGTCCAAGGCTTTACCTAAGACGGCTGAGGGTCCGCCCTCTACGGTATGCTGTGCCAAAGCTCATGGACGAGTGAGGATCGCCCATACTGCTGCGCGCACCTGGAGCCTCCCCCGGCGGGGAGGCCCTTTGCATCTTTGGGTCCGCGACGCGACAGCAGAGGAGGTGAGACCGTGTTCTTCCTGAGCAAGCTGCTCGGCCAGACCGTGCGCGACATGGCCGACAAGCCCGTGGGAACGCTCCACGACCTGGTGGTCTCGCCCAAACAGACGTACCCGCACGTGACCGCCCTGCTCATCAAGCGGCGCGGCAAGCGCGTGCTGGCCCCTTGGTCGAGCGTCGCCAGCTTTGAGGAGTCCGGCTCGCTGCTGCGCGTGGCGGGCACCAAGCTGAGCGACCGGCCGCTGCGCAGCAGCGAGTTCGCGCTCAGCGAACGTTTTCTCGACAAGCAGCTTGTGGACACCGAGGGGCGCAAGGTCATCCGCGTGAACGACATCCAGCTCGTGCGCACGGGAGCCAGGCTGCTCGTGGTGGCGGTCGACATTTCCAGCAGCGCCATACTGCGCCGCGTCGGTCTGGCCAAGGTGGGCGACCGCCTCATCAAGGGCGGGCGCTCGCCCAAGCCGCGCCTCATCGACTGGAAGGAGATCGACCTCGAAGCCACCGACGAGAGCTCGGTGCGTCTGACCGTGCCGCGGACCAAGCTCGAGCTGCTGCACCCGGCCGACATCGCCGACATCGCGCACGAACTCTCTCCCGAGGAACGCGCCGCCGTGTTCGGCATGTTGGAGGACGAGATCGCCGCCGACGCTTTGGAGGAGATGCACCCGTCGTATCAGGCGGCGCTGCTCGTCGACCTGCCCGACTTCAAGGCCGCCGAGCTGCTCTCGGCCATGTCGCCCGACGACGCGGCCGACCTGCTCGCCGACCTGCCCCAGGATCGCGCTCGGCGGCTCATCTCGCTCATGGAGAAGGAAGACGCCGAGGACATACGCGAGCTGCTCACGTACCCCGAGCACTCCGCCGGCGGCATCATGACCACGGCGTTCGCACAGGTACCGCCCGACTCCACCGCCGCCGAGGCGCTGGCGATGATCCGCAGCCAGGCCGAGGACGTGGAGACCGTCTACTACATCTACGTCGTCGACCGCAGCGAGCACCTGCTGGGCGTGTTCTCGCTGCGCGACCTGCTCGCGGTGCCCGACTCGCGCCGCGTGCGCGACTTCATGACCGCCGACCCTGTGACCGTCAAGACACCGGCCAGCGAGGAGGAGGTCACGGCGGCGATCGCCAAGTACAACCTGCTCGCTTTGCCGGTCGTCGACGACGAGGGCGTGCTACACGGCATCGTGACCGTAGACGACGCCATCGACCTCGTCCTTCCGTTAGCCTGGAAGAAGCGGCTGCCGCGGATCTTCCACTAGGCGATGGCGGCCACCCCTCAGAAGCCGGCCCGGGGCCCCCTGGGCCGCATAGGCCGCAGCCGTTTGCTCGTGTTCCTGGCCGTCATGGGCCCGGGGCTCATCACGGCCAACTCCGACAACGACGCCGGCGGCATCACCACGTGGTCCGTCGCCGGCGCCAGGTACGGCTATGGCCTGCTCTGGGTGCTGCTGCTCATCACCCCGATCCTGGCGGTCACCCAGGAGATGGGGGCGCGCATGGGGGCCGTCACCGGCAAGGGTCTGGCGGCCCTCATCCGCGAGCGCTTCAGCCTGCGTGTGACGGCCTTCGCCATGCTCGCCATGCTCATCGCCAACTTCGGCACCACGGTAGCCGAGTTCTCAGGCGTGGCCGCCGGCTTTGGCCTCTTCAGTGTGCCCGTGTGGGTGGCCGTCCCCCTCGTGGCCGTCGGCGTCTGGGTGCTAGTGACGCGAGGCTCATACTGGCGCATCGAGAAGGTCTTTCTCTTCCTCTGCGCGATCTATGTGACCTACATCGTCGCCGGCCTGCTGGCTCATCCCGACTGGCACGTGGCCCTGCACCATACGGTGGTGCCGAGCGTGACCTGGAAGAGCATCTGGCTGCTCACCGTGGTGGCCGCCATCGGCACCACCATCACGCCGTGGGGCCAGTTCTTCATCCAGGCGACGGTCGTGGACAAGAAGATCTCGCTGCGCACCTACGCCTACACCAAGGCGGAGGTGTTCCTCGGCGCCTTCGTCACCGACGTAGTCGACTTCTTCATCGTCATCGCCTGCGCCGCCACACTGTGGAAGAGCGGGATTCTGGTGAACACGGCCCAGGATGCCGCCCAAGCCCTCAAGCCGCTGGCCGGCGAGTTCGCCTACGTCCTGTTCGGCATCGGCTTGCTGAACGTCTCGATCCTGGCGGCCGGCATACTGCCCCTGGCCACCGCCTACGCGATCTGCGAGGCGTTCGGCTTCGAGTCCGGCCTCGACAACAGCTTC
>PMKX01000028.1:3909-5410 GCA_003158705.1 Actinomycetota bacterium | reverse complement strand
GGCTGAGATGCTCGCCACCCGCGGCGAGACGCTCAAGGGCAAGACCTGTCTCGTCAGCGGTTCCGGCAACGTTTGCCAGTACACCATCGAGAAGATCCTCGACCTCGAGGGCAAGGCCGTTACGGCCAGCGACTCGGGCGGCTACATCTACGACGAGGCCGGCATCGACCGCGCCAAGCTCGCCTGGATCATGGAGCTCAAGAACGTCAAGCGCGGCCGCATCAGCGAGTACGCCGACAAGTTCAAGAGCGCCGTCTACACGCCCGTCGACCCCAAGGCTGACTTCAACCCGCTGTGGAACCACAAGGCCGCCTGTGCCTTCCCGAGCGCGACCCAGAACGAGGTCAACGCCAAGGACGCCGCCAATCTGCTCAAGAACGGTGTCTACGTGGTCTCCGAAGGCGCCAACATGCCGACGGTGCCGGAAGGCGTCGACCAGTTCCTGCAGGCCAAGATCCTCTACGGCCCCGGCAAGGCTGCCAACGCCGGTGGCGTGGCCACCTCCGGTCTCGAGATGTCGCAGAACAGCCTGCGCCTCAGCTGGACGCGCGAGGAAGTGGACACCCGCCTGCACGGCATCATGAAGGCCATCCACAAGCAGTGCGTGGACGCCTCGGCTGCCTACGGCGTCAAGGACAACTACGTCGTCGGCGCCAACATCGCCGGCTTCCTCAAGGTCGCCGACTCGATGCTCGACATGGGTATCGTCTGATCCAGCTCTGCGGCTAGGACGGTCGTCACGATCGTCTCAGCAAGCGGTGCGACGGGCGCCCGGGCCTTTTGTCCCGGGCGCCCGTCGCCGTTTTGGGCTGCGACGCGGGGTCGCGGCCGACGTGGTCGCAGGCTGGCCGTCGGGTTTGGCGGCCTTCGGCTACCGGGTATCAACCGGCAGGCACATGAGTGCTAATGCGGTAGGACTTTCCACCCGCGCTGAAAGGATCGGTCGAGATGAAAAAGATCGAGCTCTACATCCAGCCGTACAACCTCGACACGGTAGCTGAGGCGCTGGCCGTGGAGGGCGTCGTAGGCATGTCGGTGACCGAAGCCAAGGGCTTTGGCGTACAGAAGGGCTTCACGCGCGGCGAGAAGGTCACGACGGGGCAGGTGCGCTTCCATCCCAAGATGAAGGTCGAGATGGTCGTGCTCGAGAAAGACGTCGACCGCATCGTTGACAAGATCCTCGCCCACCTCAAGAGCGGCGAGCTCGGCGGCGGCAAGATCTTTGTCACCCCGGTCGACGACGCCGTGCGCACGCGCACGGGCCAGCGTGGCCGGGACGCGATCACCTAAGCAAGGCGAATTCGGGCGCACGGCGGCCGGGACCGGCGGCCGTGCGCTCTAGGTAGAAGCGAGGAACGACGAGGCTGGGGCGGGCTTGTGAGCCCGCCCCAGCCTCGTCTCTACGTTTTTGATCCGCCTTGAGCGCCGCCCAGCGGACCTGAAGCCATCGTTCCGGATCCGCCTTGAGCGCCGCCTAGCGGACCTGAAGCCATCGTTCCGG
>PMKX01000028.1:0-3827 GCA_003158705.1 Actinomycetota bacterium | reverse complement strand
CACCACGGAGCCCAGAAGTCGACGATCATCGGTTCTTTGGCGGCACTGATCTCGGTGTCGAAGGTGTCGTCGGTCAGGGTCTTGACCTCGTTGCCCACGTGAGTTCCTCCTCGTTGGGGATGGTCCCCAAAACGCTTGCATCGCTAGACCTAAGGATGCCCAGGCTTGCCTTCTCTGACACCCCACGCACGGCGCGGCTTTTCCGGTATCATTACAACTTCACGGCTGGCGGCGGCCGCGTTTGGGCTCGCTGCCGGCGGACGAGGGAAGAGGTGGCCGTGAGAAGCGACGAGATCAAGCGCGGCGTGTCGCGCGCTCCGCACCGTTCGCTGCTGCGGGCGCTCGGCGTGAGCGATGCCGAGATGGAACGACCGTTCATCGGCATCGCCAACTCGTTCAGCGAGGTGGTGCCGGGGCACATGCACCTGCGCGCCGTCACCGACGCCGTCAAGGCCGGCGTGCGTGCCGGCGGCGGAGTGCCGTTCGAGTTCGGCGTCATGGGTATCTGCGACGGCATCGCCATGAACCACGAGGGCATGTTCTACTCCTTGCCCAGTCGTGAGCTCATCGCCGACACGGTCGAGTCCATGGCCATGGCGCACGCCTTTGATGCCCTCGTGCTGGTCACGTGTTGCGACAAGATCGTGCCCGGCATGCTCATGGCTGCCGTGCGCCTGAACGTGCCCAGCATCATGGTCAGCGGCGGCCCCATGCTTGCCGGCCAGCTCGCCGGCCGCACGGTAGACCTGAACACCGTCTTCGAGGCCGTGGGCCGGCACATGGCCGGCACACTCGACGACGAGGGCCTGAAGGCCGTCGAGTGCAGCGCTTGCCCCACGTGCGGCTCGTGCTCGGGCTTGTTCACGGCCAACTCCATGAACTGCCTGGCCGAGGTCATCGGCATGGCGCTGCCCGGCAACGGCACCATTCCGGCGCCGTATTCGGAGAGGTTGCGCTTTGCCAAGGACAGCGGCGAGCGGCTGATGCAGGTGCTCGCCGCCAACATCCGGCCGCGCGACATCGTCACCGAGGCCGCCATCGGCAATGCCCTGGCGGCCGACGCCAGCCTGGGCTGCTCCACCAACACGGTGCTCCATCTGGCGGCCGTGGCGGCTGAGGCCGAGCTCGAGTTCCCGCTGCAGCGCATCAACGAGATCGCTGCCCGCGTGCCACAACTCTGTCACTTGGCGCCGTCCGGCCCTCATCATATGCAGGACCTCTACCAGGCCGGCGGCGTCCAGGCCCTGGTGCACCAGCTGGTGGACGCCGGTCTCATGGACGGCGGCGCCAAGACCGTGGCCGCCGCTACGCTGGCCGAGGCTGTGGCCGGCGCCAGTGTGGCCGACGCCGAGGTGATCCGGCCGCTGAAGCGCGCCTACAATGCCACCGGCGGCCTAGCCGTGCTGTTCGGCAATCTGGCGCCGCTCGGTGCCGTGGTCAAGGAGGGCGCCGTCGACAAGTCGATGCTGCGCCACCGCGGGCCGGCGCAGGTGTTTGAGAACGAGGCTCAGGCGGTAGCCGCCATCGCCGAGGACCACATCCGCAAAGGCTCCGTGGTGGTCATTCGCAACGTCGGCCCCAAAGGCGCGCCCGGTATGCCCGAGATGCTCACGCCCACGTCGGCGCTCGACGGTCGCGGCCTGGACAAGGACGTCGCTCTCATCACCGACGGCCGCTTCAGCGGCGCCACGCGGGGCGCCGCCATCGGCCACGTGGCGCCGGAGGCGCAGGCCGGCGGCGTCATCGGTCTGATAGTGGAAGGCGACACGATCGCCATCGACATCCCTGCTCGCATGCTCTCGCTCGACGTTCCGGACGAGGAGTTGGCGCGGCGCCGGGCGGCACAGCCGCCTGCATCGCCGCGCCCAGGCGTAACCGGCTACCTCGCCCGCTACGTCAAACTCGTCTCCGGTGCGGAGAAGGGAGCAGTCCTACGATGACAGCAGAGAAGATCAGCGGCGCCCGGGCGATAATCCAGGCGCTGCAGGACGAAGGGTGCGACGTCATCTTCGGTTTTCCGGGTGGCGTCGTGATCCCGTTCTACGACGCGCTGTACGACAGCGACCTCAGGCACGTGCTCGTGCGCCACGAGCAAGGCGCGGCGCACGCGGCCGAGGGTTACGCGCGTGCCACCGGCAAGGTGGGCGTGTGCGTGGCCACCAGCGGCCCGGGCGCCACCAACCTGGTCACCGGCATCGCCGACGCCTACCTCGACTCGATCCCCATGGTGGCCATCACCGGGCAGGTCAAGGCCGACCTCATCGGCACCGACGCCTTTCAGGAGGCCGACACCACCGGCATCACACTGCCCATAGTCAAGCACTCCTACCTGGTGACCGAGCCACGCGAGCTGCCGATGGTCATTCACGAGGCCTTTCACATCGCTTCCACCGGCAGGCCCGGTCCCGTGCTCATCGACATACCGGTCACGGCGGCGCTGGCGGAGTTCGCCTATGAGAAGGCCACCACGCTCGAGCTGCCCGGCTACAAGCCGACCATGCGCGGTCACACCAAGCAGTTGCGCGCCGCCGCCAAGGCCATCACCGAGTCGCAGCGGCCGGTGCTGTACGTGGGCGGCGGCGTGATCTCGTCCGGTGCGGCGGAAGAAGTGTTCGAGCTGGCCACGCGGCTGCAGATCCCGGTGACGACCACGCTCATGGCCATGGGCGCCTTTCCCGAGACGCACGCCCTCTCGCTGGGCATGCTGGGCATGCACGGCACGGCCTATGCCAACTGGGCCGTGCACGAGAGCGACCTGCTCATCGCCGTGGGCACGCGCTTCGACGACCGCGTCACCGGCAAGCTCTCGGCGTTCGCGCCGCACGCGACCAAGATCCACATCGACATCGACCCCGCCGAGATAGGCAAGAACGTGGAGCCGCGAATCCCGGTGGTGGGCGACGCCAAGCTCGTGCTGCGCGGCATCCTCGGCGAGCTCGAGAAGCTCGAGCTGCAGCCGGGCCTCACGGCCGACTGGCTCGAGCGCGTGGAGAAGTGGCGCGCCGCCCACCCGCTGAAGTACGACGCCAAGGGCGGCGAGATACCTCCGCAGTACGTGGTGGAGCAGATCCGCGAGGTCACCGGCGGCGACTGCATCATCGCCACCGACGTGGGCCAGCACCAGATGTGGGCTTGTCAGTACTTCAAGTACACGGAGCCGCGGCAGTTCATCAGCTCCGGCGGCCTGGGCACCATGGGCTTCGGCCTGCCGGCCGCCATCGGCGCCCAGATCGGCCGGCCAGATAAGCAGGTCATCGACATCGCCGGTGACGGTGGCTTTCAGATGACCATGCAGGAGCTGGGCACGGCCATGGCCTACGAGGTGCCCATCGTGGTCGCCATCCTCAACAACCGCTTCCTGGGCATGGTGCGCCAGTGGCAGGAGCTCTTCTGGAAGGGCCGCTACTCGTACACCGACATCGCCGTACAGCCCGACTTCGCCAAGATCGCCGAGGCCTACGGGGCCTTCGGCGCCACGGTCACGGCCAGGGACGAGGTGGCCGACGCTCTGCGGGCGGCCATCAAGGACCCGCGGCCGGCGGTGATCGACTTCCAGGTGCGCCGCGAGGAGAGCGTCTATCCGATGGTGCCGGCCGGCGCCACCATCACCGAGATGATCGGTGGCGCTGCCGCCAAGAGGGGCAAGTCATGAAGCACACACTCTCGGTGCTCGTGGAGAACAAGCCCGGCGTGCTCACGCGGGTCGCCGGCCTCTTTGCTCGCCGTGGCTTCAACATCGAGAGCCTCGTGGTCGGCCAGAGCGAGAACCCGAACATGTCGCGCATGACCATCACCATCGACGCGGCCGAGCACCCCATCGACCAGGT
>PMKX01000041.1 GCA_003158705.1 Actinomycetota bacterium | reverse complement strand
CTGTTGGGCAGGAACTCGAGACTGGCCATCAGGGCGTAGAAGGTCTTCTCCCACTCCTCGACCGGCGCCGCGGGATTGTACAAACGCTCCGCCTGAGCGATGGCGTGCGCGACCCTGGCGAACATCTCTTCGGGGGTCTCCAGGAGCTCCCCGTTCTCGCCCTTCTTGAGGTAGCGCCGCTGCAGCACCTTGAGCGCGTTGCCCGACAGCTCGATAACGGCTCTCTTCATCTCCGCCCTGCCCTCCTCCCCGTTTACGACCGTCACTGCGGCCCCGCCAATGAATGCCTCACTGCGCCGCCACCCCCCGACGGTACTCGCGCAGTCTGGCAGACGTCGCGGACGCTACAACCGCGCCAGCTCCGTGTGAAACTCGTCTATGTCCTCGAACTGCTTGTAGACCGAGGCGAAGCGCACGTAGGCGACCTTGTCCAGCGCCTTCAGACAGCGCAGTGCCCGCTCGCCGACCTCGGCCGTGGTCACCTTCTGCACCGACTCGCGCCGCAACTCGCCCTCGATCTCGTCGGCGATGCGCTCGATGCGCTCCAACGGGATCGATCGTTTCTCGCAAGCCCGCAACAAGCCGTTGAGCAGCTTGCTGCGTGTGAACACTTCCTCGCGCCCGCTGCGCTTGATGACCACCAAGGGCACATCCTCGACGCGCTCGTAGGTCGTATAGCGCCGTTCGCAGTACAGGCACTCGCGGCGGCGCCGGATGGTGTCGCCCGACTCCGAGTCGCGCGAATCCACGACTTTGCTGTCGTCACTACCGCAGAACGGACAATGCATGAGCAGGCAACTCCACAATATCTAGTGGCCCCGGAGCGCGCGGACACCAATATAGTCCTTTTCGCTCGCCGCGCAAGCCTTCCTTGGCCTTGCTCCGCGGAAAAAGTCTTACGGTAAAGTCGAAGGTGAGTGTCGCCCCGCGGTTTGGCTGCCGGGACGGCCCCGTAGCGGCCGCGATATACTTGCCGACCATGAACACTATCGTGCTGCCCACCTACAACGAACGCGAGAACCTGGCGCACGCTCTGGAGCGTATCCGCGAGGTCGCCGACGGGCACGGCATCCAGCTCCACACGCTTATCGTGGACGACGATTCGCCCGACGGCACGGGCGAGCTGGCCGACCGACTTGCCGGCGAGCATCCCGACGTCGCGGTGCTGCATCGCGCCGGCAAGGAGGGCCTGGGCAGGGCGTACATGGCCGGCTTCCGCAAAGCCCTCGACGACGGCGCCGATCTCATCTTCGAGATGGATGCCGACCTCTCGCACGATGCCGCCTACCTGCCCGACTTCATCCGCCTCGTCGAGCAGGGCGCCGACGTGGTGCTGGGCTCCCGCTATGTGCCCGGCGGCGGCGTCGAGAACTGGGGTCCGCTGCGCAAGGTCATCAGCCGCGGCGGAAGCCTCTATGCGCGCAGCATCCTCGGTCTGCCCTACCGCGACCTCACAGGTGGCTACAAGTGCTTTCGCCGCCGGGTGCTCGAGACGCTCGACCTCGAGGCCATCGGCGCCAGCGGCTATGGCTTCCAGATCGAGCTGACCTATCGCGCACACCAGCTCGGCTTCCGCATCCAGGAACTTCCCATCATCTTCGTCGACCGCAAAGTGGGCGAGTCGAAGATGTCGAGCGGCATCATGCTCGAGGCCATGCTCATGGTGTGGCGGTTGCGCTTCAGCCGTCGGGCGACGGCCGGCTAGCGCGACCACCCGAGATGCGGCGGACGGCGTAGCGCGATGAACGGCATGGCCGACAGGGTGGGCGCGAAGCCGCGCCGCACGCTGGAGGGCCGCATCCTAGCCATCGACGTCGGCGCCGGCACAGCCGACATCCTGGTCTCTGAGCCCGGTCAATGGCCGGAGAACTCCGTCAAGCTGGTGGTGCCGTCGCGCACGCAGGTGGTGGCCGGTCAGATCCGAGCCGCCACCGGCGAGGGCGTGGCCGTGGTCTTCCGCGGCCCTACCATGGGCGGCGGCGCGTCCACGGCAGCCATGCGCGCCCACCGCGCCGCCGGCCTGCCGTTTCTGGCCACCGTACCGGCAGCCCTGAGCTTCGCCGACGACCCACAGCGCGTGGTCGAGCACGGCGTGGTGCTCGTCGACGACGACGAGGCCGAGGAGCACGTCGCGCACGGAGCCCGCGACGTGCGCTCAGGAGACCTCGATCCGCACGGTCTCTGCGCCGCCCTGCGGCAGCTGGGCGTGGAGACGACGTTCACCGGCGGCGCCGTAGCGGTGCAGGATCACGGCTTCAGCCCGCACGGCTCCAACCGCGTGTTCCGGTTTGACCTTTGGCAGAAAGCGCTTGCCGAGCGGCGCCGCGTGGAGGAGCTCTTCTATGCGCCGGCCGAGCTGCCGGCCGAGCTCACACGGATGCACGCCGCCGCCGCGGCGCGCGCCGACACGCTGAGCGCCGGGAGCGCAGCTCGGGACGGCGGCGGGCAGGCGGCCGGCAGCGCCGTCTTGCCGAGTCGGCCGCCGTTGGTCGCCGGCGACACCGGCCCGGCCGCCCTGCTCGGCGCTCTGCCCGAGGGCTGCCGCGACGCGGTGCTCGTGAACGTCGGCAACGGCCACATGGTGTGCGCCGTAGCCCTCGAAGGCCGTCTCGTGGGCGTGTTCGAACACCACACCGGCAGCCTTGACGGGCCGCGCCTCGACACGCTGGTGCGCCGGTTCCTGGCAGGCGACCTGACGAGCGACGAGGTGCTGGCCGACGGCGGTCACGGCGCCGCCCTGGCGGCGCCGGTGCCCGACGGCTTGCCCATGCTCGCCACCGGACCGCACCGCCGGCTGCTGGCCGAGGGTGGGCTGCCGGTGACCTTTCCGGCGCCCCTCGGCGACGCGATGCTCACCGGCCCCGTCGGCCTCGTGCGCGCTTTTCGGCACCGCTTCGGCTCCGGCCTGGCCTAGAGAGGCAGCAGCCGGCCGACGCCGGCGGCGACCGCGTGCTCATAGACGAGTTTGGCCGTCACCACGTCCTCGATCGCCACACCCAGGTTCATGCAGAAGATACGCTCGTCGTCGCGCCGGCGGCCCGGCTTGACGCCGGCCGCCAACTCAGCCAGATCGCCGTGCACCTGTTCGGGGATGCCGGCCAGTCGGGGGCCGGCCGCCCTGGTCGCCAGGAGCTGCGGCACGTCGTCGCAGACGAACAGGTCGCACTCGGCAATGGCGGCCGACGTCCAGGCGGCATCGTAGTCGAGGGCCACCGCCAGAGCGCCGGGCTCCAGCAAGCCAGCACCGAGCGGAGGGGCGGCCTCGCCCATCGTGATGGCCGAGACGACCACGGCTGCCCCGGCGACCACATCGGCCGGCCGGTCACATGTCTCTATCTGCAGGTCGGCCGCCAAGGCGAACGCCGCACCGGCGAACTCGGCCCTGGCCGCCGGCTGCACGTCGTAGCAGCGGACGCGCGCCGGCGTCGGCAGCACCGTGGCCAGCGCCTCCAAGGCCGCCCGCGCCTGTACGCCGCAGCCGAGAAAGCCGAGAGCGCCGCTGTCGGCGCGCGCCAAGTGGCGAGCGGCCACGGCCACGCTCGCACCCGTACGCAAAGCGGTGATGAGGCCAGCCTCCATGAGCGCCAGCGGCCGGCCGGTGGCGGTGTCGCTGAGCACCATCACGGCATGCGCCAGCGGCAGACCGCGGTCCCGGTTCTCCGGCACGAGACAGATCCACTTGACGCCCAGCGCCTCAACGCCACCCACGTAGGCGGCCATCGTCTGCGAGAAGGCGCTGCTGCCGAAATGCAGACTGGGCTTGGCCGGCATCTCCGTGCGGCCAAGCCCCCGCAGCCGGAACGCCTCTTCCACCGCGTCCACCACGGCGCTCATCGGCGGCGTCACGGCCGCTACGTCTTCCCCACTCAGGTACAGCAATGTGCTGCTCGCATCGGTCATCGCGCCCTCTGCCCGGGTCATGGCTCGTCCCCCGGCCGGCCCGACTAGAAGCGGCTGAGACCGGCCAAAGCGTTCTTGAAGGCCGCCTTGATCGCGTCCGAGTAGACCGAGAAGACGATGCGCTTGATGCCGGTCTTCTCGTGGCCGGCAACGTAGCGACGCACCTCACCCACCATGATGCTGGCGCAGGCGTAGAGCGGAAAGCCGCCCACGCCGGTGCCGAAGGCCGGCAGCGCGACGCTCTTGGCGCCGCAGCGGTCGGCCACCGCCAGGCTGCTCGTCGTCGCCTTGGAGATCGTGGCCGCGTCGGTGTGCAGATCCTGCCCCATGACGACGGCGTGGATAACCCACTTGGCCTTGAGGGCGCCGCCGGTCGTCGCCACCGCGTCGCCGACGGCGATGGGCGCCAGCGCCATGGCCTCCTTCTCGATACCCTCACCGCCGACGCGCTTGATGGCGCCGGCCACGCCGCTGCCCATCCACAGCTGGTTGTTGGCCGCGTTCACGACGGCGTCGACCTCGAGCTCGGTGATGTCGCCGGGCACGATCTCCAGCGCCACGTTGCGGATCGTCGTCTTCATCGTCCCTCCTGTGCCTCAGGGGAAGCCGGCACGATTATACCCATCTGGGTGCCGATGAGCCGGAGGCGGCGCTGATATCATGCCGGAGGCGCGGCGCCGCCGGCGCCGCGGCTGTGTGCGCCACTCGCCGGCGCCCGGTCGCAAGAGGTGTGCTCGTCTCAGTCACGCTCATCATCTGGGTCGCCGTGGCCTTCCTGGCCGCTGCCTGCTGGGCCGTCGTCGTGCTCGTCACCAAACGCGCCCTCGACTACGTCAACCCCTTGGCCGCCAATCTGACCGTGCGCGCCATGACCGTGGTGGTGATGGCGCTGACGACGGTGCCGCTCAGCGCCCTCCACCTCTGGGACCTCGGCTTCACCATGACCTGGCAAGCGGCCGGCTACATCGCCGTCTCGGCCTTCGTCACGTGGCTGCTGGCCTTCAACTTCTACTACTACGCGCTGCGCGCCGGCCGGGTCGGCGTGGTCGCGCCGCTGACCAGCATCGACCCGCTGTTCACGGCCGTGTTCGCGGCGATCCTGCTCGGCGCCGGCCTCAACGCCCTGGGCATCGCCGGCCTGCTCGTGGCCAGCTTAGGCGTGATCCTCGTCTCCTACTGGATGGGCGGCACGGCGGAACCGCACCCCGAGGTGCTCGACGTGATGACGGCCGGCGAGACACGACTGGCGCCAGCCGTGGTGATCGTGCTGGCGCTGGCGACCAGCGCCGGCTGGGGACTCTCACCCGTGCTCATCCAGCTGGCCGAGAACTCCGTCGGCGGCCCCACGACCACGATGATGCTGGAGAGCCAGTCGCTCGGGCTCCTGATGCTGGCCGCCCTGGTCCTGTGGCGCCGGCCGCCGCTGTTCACCCGTCCGTGCCCCAGCGGCCAGCGGCGGCGGGTGCTGCTCCTGCTGCTCACAGCCGCCGTGTTCGAGGTCGCGTTCTCGGTGGTCTTCTACCTGCTCATCCAGGCGATCGGCGCCATGCTGACGGTGCTCGTGATCGCCACGTCGCCCATCTTCTCCATCCTCGGCGGCGTCGTGCTGCTCAAAGAGAGGCTGGGCGCCAAGCTCGTGGTCGCGGCCGCGATCACGCTGACGGGTGTGTTCCTGGTGACGATCGCGCGGCTGTGACGGCTGAGGAGGCGGCGCCTGGGCGCCGCCTCAGCCGGCTACTTCAAGCGGCCAAACAGACGCCGGCGCACGGCCGCCCGCTTGAGCCACTGGATGCCCTCCGTCGGGTTGAGCTCCTTCGGGCAGGCCTCCGAGCAGTTGGCGATCGTGTGACAGCGATACACGCCGCGTTCGTTGTCGAAGTACGGCAGACGCTCGCGACGAGCTTCGTCGCGCGAGTCGACCTCGAAGCGATAGGCCTTGAGCAACGCCGCGGGACCCAGGTAGTCGCCCTCCGTCCACACCGACGGGCACGAGCTGTAGCACGCCCCACAGAGGATGCAGTCGACGGGCATGTCGAGCTTCAGGCGCTCCTTGGGCGTCTGCGGCAGCTCCTTCTCCGGGTTCTGACTGGTGCGGATGAGCCACGGTTTGATGGTCTCGTACTTGGCAAAGAACTCGCTCATGTCGCAGACCAGGTCTTTGACCAGCGGCATGTGCGGCAGCGGCTCCACCACGATGACGTCGCCCTTGAGGTGGTTCACGTTGCTCTGGCAGGCGAGACGGTAGCGGCCGTCGATGTACATGGCGCACGAGCCGCAGACGGCGGCGCGGCAGCAGTAGCGGAAGCAGAGCGAACCGTCGAAATGCTCCTGGACGTAGAACAAGCCTTCGAGCACCGTGAGGCTGCCCTCGTAGGGCACCGTGAACTCGTCGTAGTGGGCGCCGACGCCGCTCTTGGGGTCGAAGCGCTTGATGTGGAATCTCGCTTCAGGCATCAGTACTTGCGCTCCTGGGGCTCGAAGGTGCCCAGCGTGACGGGTCTGTACTCCAAGCGAGGCCCTGCGTCGCCGGCGTAGGCCAGTGTGTGCTTGAGCCAGTCCTTGTCGTCGCGCGTCGGAAAGTCCGTACGCGCGTGCGAGCCACGCGACTCGGTGCGCGCCAGCGCCCCCGCGGCCGTGGCGAGCGCCACGTCGATCATGCCGGCGAGCTCGACGGTGCGCATCATGTCGAGGTTGAACACGCCGCCGCTGTGACGCAGACCCACGCGTGCGACCCGCTCCTTGAGGGCGAGCATCTTGTCGAGACCGGCCTGCATGCTCGCCTGCTCGCGGAAGATGCCGAAGTGCTCCTTCATGGTGACCGTCATCTCGGCGCGGATGGCGTAGGCGTCCTCGCCGGTGCCGCGGCCTGCGAGCTCCTCGACGGAGGCCGCCATACGAGCGGCGGCCGGGTCGGCGCCGGCGGCCGCCGGCGCGCCGCCGCCCTCCTTGCCCTTGACGTAGGCGCTCGCCGCAGCACCGGCGCGACGGCCGAAGACGATGGTCTCGAGCAGCGAGTTGCCGCCCAGCCGGTTGGCACCGTGCACGCTCACACAAGCGCACTCGCCGGCGGCGTAGAAGCCGGGCAGCGGCGTGGCGCCTTGCATGTCCGTGTCGATGCCGCCCATGGTGTAGTGCTGGCTGGGCACGATGGGCACCGGCTCGGTCACCGGGTCGACGCCCTCGAAGTGGATGGCCAGGTCGCGGATGCCGGGCAGGCGCTCGGCGATCTTCTGCTCGCCGAGGTGGCGCAGGTCGAGGTAGACGAACTGCTTGCCGCCGATGCCGCGCCCCTCGTTGATCTCCGTCTGGATGGCGCGTGCCGTGATGTCGCGCGGCGCCAGCTCCATCACCGTGGGCGCGTACTTGCTCATGAAGCGCTCGCCCTGGTCGTTGATGAGATACCCGCCTTCGCCTCGGCAACCCTCGGTCATGAGGATGTTGGTGGTGAACAGCCCCGTGGGGTGGAACTGGATGAACTCCATGTCCTTGAGGGGCACGCCGGCCCGGTAGGCGAGCGCCATGCCGCCGCCGGTGGAGATGATGGCGTTGGTCGTGTTGATGTAGGTGCGGCCGGCGCCGCCGGTAGCCATGACCACGGCGTCGGCGCGAAACTCGAGAAAGCCGCCGTTGATCATGTCGTAGGCCACCACGCCCTTGCAGGCGCCGTCCTCGACGATGAGCTGCGTGGCGAACACCTCGATGTACATCTTGATGCCGCGCTCGTAGGCGCGCTCCACCAGTGTGTGCAACAGGTAGTGGCCGGTCTTGTCGGCGCCATAGCAGGTGCGCGGGAAACCGGCGCCGCCGAACGGCCGCTGAGCGATGCGGCCGTCGTCGTAGCGGCTGAACGGGCAGCCCCAGTGTTCCATCTCGTAGATGACGTCCGGAGCGTCTCGGGTCATCTCGATGGCGGCGTCCTGGTCTGCCAGGTAGTCGGAGCCCTTGACGGTGTCGAAGGCGTGCTTTGCCGGCGTGTCGTCGGCGCCGTCGGGATTGTTGGCCAGCGCGGCGTTGATGCCGCCCTGCGCGGCCCCCGAGTGGCTACGGCCGGGGTGCACTTGCGAGAGCACCGCCACGTCGATGCCCTCCTGCTTGGCCTCGACGGCGGCGCGCAGGCCGGCCAGGCCGCCGCCCACGACGATGAGCTGATGGTAGATCACCTCAGCCCCCTCATCCCGTGATCCAAGGCCAGAGCGCCCAGGCACCGTAGAAGAACACGCCGACGCCGATGATCCAGAAGGCCACGTCCACCACACGGCGACCGGAACCAGCGAGACTGTAGTCGAGCCACACCATGCGCACCCCGTTGAGGGCGTGGAAGACGACCGCCGCCAACAGCGTGAAGTCGACCAGTGCCATGCCGCTGTGGGCGAGCCGCCCGGCGATGTTGTCGTAGCTCAGGTCGCCGATGTTGAGGAGGTGCGTCGCCGTGAGATGGATGGCCATGGTCACGAAAACGAGCACGGCCGTGACACGCTGCATGAGCCACGGCCACATGCCTCCCTGGTGTCGCGCCATCGCTTCTGGTCTCATGCCTCGACCACCTCTAGAAGATGTAGGGGAAGGCGACGGTGACGAACACGCCCAGCAGGACGGCGGCGATCGTCATCAGGACCCAGAACACGGTCTTGTGGCTGCGAATGCCCACACCCAAGTCCATGAGCAGGATGCGCACGCCGTTGAGGGCGTGGTACAGCACCGCGGCCACGAGCATGAGGTCGAGAAAGACGAAGAGCGGCTTGTCGAAGGTCGTGAAGATGCGGTTGAGCGTGTGCGCGCCGCTGGCGCGGCCCTGCGAGATGACGCCGATGTGCACGAACAGGTAGAACGCCAAAACGAGACCGCTGATGCGGAAGAGGATCCAGGCCCACATGCCGGTGCCCTTCCAGAGTCCGGCACCTACGTTGGCGGTCTCCCGGTCCTGCAGACTCAAGTGCCTCCCCCCGTTGCGAGCACGTGTGCCGGCCACATGAGCGCACCCGAAGTGCGCACCTTGCGGTGCCGCCAATGGTAGACCGGACGCGAAAGAACACGCAAGCAGACGCACTCTACGTGCTGTACCAGTCGCCGCCCGTGATTGGCTAGGCTGTACAAGAGAGACGGGGCGCCCCAAGACGCCAGTCGCGCCCGAAGGCGCTCGCCCCGTCCACTGGCTACGCCGGCCATACGCCTACTTCCCGAGCAGTCGTGACGTGACGCCCTCCAGGGTGACAAACGCATAGGGCGAGTGCGGGTTGTGGTCGGACAACACGGCCAGCGACCAGGTGACGCCGGGGCGTTCGAGACGCGCCACCTGGTTCACCAGCGTGAAGGGGTCGGCCGCAGCGCCGAACCAGCCGCCCTTGAAGAACACGTTCCAGGCCGGCCGCGCCACCTGCGAGATGCCCCAGCTCTGGCTGGCGACGATGTGCGAGAGCAGGTAACGGGCGAACGAGCGCTTGGCCGCCGGGATGTAGCTGTCCATATGAAAGAAGAAACGCGCCTGATCGGCGGCCGTGATGCGCGAGTAGAGCACGTTGCCGCCGGCCGTGAAGTGCCTCATGCCGGCCAGCTTNNAGCGTGCTGCGCGCGCTGGCGGTCAGGGTCGCGTGCGTGCGCAGGTACTGCACGAGGAGCATCGCCTTGACCACGCTGGCGCTCGTGAACCGGCGGTCGAGGCTGAAGCCGTGCAGCGCGCCGGCGCTGTCGACGACGGCCAGCGCCGCGTCCGAGTTGCGCCCCCGGAGATAGGCCACGGCGCGAGCTATGGCGCTCGCTGAAGGAAACGGCGCCGGCAACACGGTGAGCCGGTTGCTGCCGACCGACATCTGCACGGCGCCGTCGGCAGCCGTCGCATACACGGACCACGTGTACTTGCCGGGCGGCAGCTTCATGCGCAGACGGTAGGCGCGTCTCGAGTTGGTGGGCTGCGGCTTGGCGACTCTCATGCGCAAGGCCGTGGCGCCGCCCTTCTTTGTGACCACGAGACGCACGGTGGCCGTAGTGCTGGCCGTGTCGTTGACCCGGTAATGAAAGACGCAGGTCAGCGTCTGGCGCACCTTCACTGCTCCCAGCGCTTTCGTCACCGGTCCCTTCTGCTTCACCGTGAGCGTGTTGCTGCCCACCTGCGTTTGTGTGAGGCCGGCGCCGTCGGTGGCGTAGACCAGCCACTGATACTCGCCGGGAGCGACCGCGACCTGGAGCGGAAGACTGAGGTCGGTGTTGGTCTGCTGAGGATCGGCCACGTCGAGGGTCGTCACCGGCGTGCCGTCGAGCTTCTGCACGACGATGCTGACCGTGGCCGTGGCACTGCTCGCATCGTCGATGCGACAGGAGAAGTCGGCGGAGTTGTCTTGGCGCACGGTGACGGCTGCCAGAGCGAAGGTCACCGGGCCTGCCGGGGTGTCTCGCGCGGCCGCCAGCGCCGCCGGCGACAGCATGGTGACGATCGCCAGCAAGGCCATCGCCGCCGCCCAGCCGCACCGACGCCACCGACGCCCGGCTCTGCGAGATTGTCGCCTCTCGACCACGGTCCACCCCCTAGATCCCACCTGCGACGCTGCGAGCCCTCACAGGGAGCGCGCAAGCGGAGTCTACCGCAGCTTCAGCGGAGAGGGCTACACGGCGCGGAGCCCGATACGCGGCGCGGAGCGGGGTACGCGGCGCGGAGCCCCGATACGCGGCGCGGCAGTCGGCGAGCGCCGGGCTCAGACAGAGACGGGGCGGGCGCCTGTGGACGCCCGCCCCGTCTCAAGTGCTTGTGCCGCGCCCCTGCCTAGGCGCCGCGGCGCGAGCGACCGCTGCGCCCACGCGCCGCGGTCGCCTTCTTGGCCGCACCCGGGCCG
>PMKX01000194.1 GCA_003158705.1 Actinomycetota bacterium | reverse complement strand
CGCTTGAGGATGGGCACGCCGAAGCCCACGGCTTCCTCCACCAGCTCCTCTCCGTCGTGGAGCAGTAACAGACCCTTCTGCAGCCGGCGGGTCGGGAAGGCGTCGCCGCCGGACGGCTCGCCGCCAGCCGACTCGCCGCCGGACGGCTGGTCGCTGATCTCCAGCGAGAGGCCATGGTGCAGGGGGAGGCTCACCTTCATGGGGCGAGCGCCTCCACTGGGTGCTCTCTGACGCGCAGGGCCGGGGCTCTGCGCAGGCACGCCACGACTATCCACCAGCCCGCTACTTGCCAAGCGATCACCAGTGCGGCCCTGACGTACAGCATGGCGCCCTGGATGTGCATGGCCAGACCAAGCGACTTGTCCATGACCTCGGGAAAGGAGGGAAAGAGAAGCCGCAGCGGCGACCAGTAGGCCACCGTGAACACGAGGGGGAGGACCCAGACGGCCCAGAGAGCGCGCCGGTCAAGCTCACCCATCGCGGTCAAGATGAGCACCAGAGGCAGGAGCAGGATGACGTTCGTCTCGGCAAGCCAGGTCCGCGTGAGGAAGAAGACCAGCACGAGTGCCGTGGCCTTCTTCAACAGGTCGGTGAAGCCGCCGTCGCCGCGCCGCAGCGCCAGGGCGCCGACGGCGAGCGCGGGCACCCACACCAGACCCAGGAGCCACCATCGCTGCTGCATCGGCAGCGGGTCGTGGAAGAGCCTGACCACCGCCATGAGCGACATCCTGCCGCTCTGGGCGACCTGGCTGTTCCAGTGCAGCAGGAACGGGGCGCGACTCCAGCCGAACACGAAGAACGGCGCCACGTAGAGCAGAAGCACCGCGGCGACGAACACGGCGGCATAGCGGACGGCCGGCAGCCACGATCCGCGCAGAAGGTAGGCGACGGCCACGATCACGATCGGCAGGGCCGTCGGCTTGAAGCACACAGCCAGGGCGAGCACGACGGCCGAGCTTGCCCATCGTCGAGCGTAGAGCAGGGCGAGCGCCCACAGCGAGAGCAGCGCGACGATGGCGTCGATCTGGCCCCAGGCGGCGCCGAAGTACAGAAGAGCCGGGTTCAGAAGCAAGAAGACCCAGGCGGCGCGTGCGACTGCCGGCCTCGCGCCCAGGTTCTGCAGCAGTGCGGCCACCAGGTACGCCAAGCCCACGGTGGCCGCGATCACGGGGACCTTGAGGACCAAGTTGTAGATCAGCACGTTGGCGACCAAGGCGTAGCTGACCCGGTACAGAAGCCCGAGCACGAGCGGCCACGGCGGCGAGTAGCCGATCGCGGTCATGTCGTGGAAGCTCATGTGCGGGAACACGGTACTGAGGTGCTGCGCCACATACGGGTCGTGACCGGTGCCGACCAGGTAGCCGGTGGCCATGAAGATGCGCATGTCGTAGGAGTGGCCGAGCAGCAGCGCCAGCGGCAGCTGCACGGCGATGCTCAGGAGGAGGATGCGCCTGTCGGGGGTGGCAAACGGCTGCCAGGCGCCGGTGGCCCAAGGAGAAGAGGCGGAGCCTGCCATGCCGGCTACTTGAGGCCGCCTCCGTAGACGACCACGTAGACGACCACGCCCATCACGGTGCCCAGCATGTACAGCGCGTAGGCGCCGCGCATATAGGGCTTGTAGTTGACGAACCGCAGCCGCTGTGGCAGCAGCTCGTGACCCACCAGCACGACAAACACGCCGAGCAGCAGCCCGAGCGCTCCCACCAAGGCATGGACCGTCGTGACGGCGTACGTGGTGTGCCCGAGCTGGCTCGGTATCTCGGGCCGGACCCACAGCCAGAAGCGACGGATCATCCACGCTAAGACGACGACGGCGTTCAGGCACACGGCGCCCGTCTGTACCCAGCGATGCGCCGCGAAGTTCTTGCGGGCGGCAAGGCGCCAGCCGACGGTGAACAGTACCGCCGCCAGCAGCATGAGGGCCAGCGAGAAGCTGGCGCCGAAGCTGGGCGCCGTGCCGAGAAACCAGAAACCATGCGGATCGCTCATCGGCTAGCCCTCCGATCACCGCTGGACGCTTGCGAGCATCGGCACCCCTTCGCCTCCGGTGCCCTTCGGCCACTCTACGTCGTGGCTGCGGATCGGGCAACGTGATGACGCGGCCACCCAAGCTCAGCGTGGATGTGAGCGACATGCGTCGGAGGGGCGCAGTAGAGCTGCCGCTGGCATCTGCGCTTGGTAGACTAGCGGTATGAGGACGGGTGCGCGTGCTGGTCTCCGAGCCATCACGCCGCTCTTGACCTTGACCGTGGGGGCCGGGTGAGCCGACGACGCAGATCCGGGTGGCTAGGTGCGCTTCTGCTCGTGCTCGCCGTCGTTGGCGTCGCGGTCGTCTACTTTGTGGCGCGCGACGCCGGTCACGCCGACTCGGCGTCGCACGCCCAGGCCGGCACTCACAAGGCGTCGCCGCGACCGTCCGCGTCCGCTCTTCCCAGGCTGCCGGACCTGCACGTCCACGAGGGGTCACTCGCGACGCTGCACGTCAAGCTCGACCGGCACCGTGCAGCCGGCGAGCGCGTGTGCATCCTCATCACTACGCCCGGCCTGCGCACTCTGCAGACGCTCTACCTCCCCAAGCAGCAGCCGGCCGGCTCGGCGCTGACGCTGAGCTACCGGGCGGCCCTCGCGCCCGGCACCTACGGCTACCATGCCGCGACGGTCGACGCGACCGGCCGGCTGACGACGGTGGCGCACAGCGGTCGGCTTGTGGTCCTGCAGCCGCTGCACCCTCCGTTTCCCACCGACGCCGGCATCGCTGCCGCCTGCGAGTTCGCCGCGGGGCGCAGCGGCAGGGCGGCCGTCGCAGTCGTGGACCGCTACGGCCGCCTACACGGCTATCAGCTTCACGCCGGCTTCGAGAGCGCCAGTCTGATCAAGGTCATGCTCCTGATCGCTTACCTGCGGGAGCATCCGGATATCCCCGAAGACATGCTCGAGCCGCTGACGACGATGATCGAGCACTCCGACAACGCCGCCGCCTACGCCGTCTACGAGATCGTCGGTGACACCGGCCTGCGCAGTGTGGCCAGGCTGGCCCAGATGGAGGACTTCGCCGAGGGTCCTTCGCTGCTCGCCGCCAATGTGTCCGCAGCCGACTACGCCGAGCTCATGTACAACATCCGTACCTATCTGCCCCCAGGCCACGAGGCCTTTGCCATGAACCTGCTGTCGCATATCGCGCCCGAGGACTACTGGGGCCTGCCGGTCGTGGCGCAGCCATACGGCTGGACCGTGTGGTTCAAGGGCGGCTGGCTGGGAGCGAACACGACCATCCACCAGGTCGCTCTGCTGCAGAAAGACGGCGTCAACTGGGCGCTTGCCGTGCTCACCGACGGCGACCCGGATCCGACCTATGGTATCGCCACGCTGCAAGGCGTGATGAGCAGGCTGCTCGGGGTGGGAGAGTGACCCCGCCTTGTCGCAAGGACCACGCCCACTTCTGGGGGGGAATCACCCGGTATCCGGCGAAATCCTAGAAACTCGCCGTACGAGGTCGAGATACTACTCGCTGTTCCGTAGTTCGGGCGGACGGGAGCGGTGGTACCGCGTGCGCATCTTGCGCAGAAGAGATAAGTCCGACACGTCCGGCGAAACGCCGCCAGCGACGCCGCTGCCCCGGTCGCGCCGCACGTATCTCCCTCCCGTGCTCATCTTCGCCGTGCTGGCGCTGGGCGTGGGTGCGGGCGGCTACCTGATCTCGCGCAGCCAGTCCGCCGCCCTCAGGCAGCAGTCGGCCAAGCAGCTCGAGTCGATCGGCACCCTCAAGTCCACCCAGATCGCCTCTTGGGCGAGAGAGCGCTTGGCAGACGCACGGGTCCTGCAGAGCGATGCGTTCCTGGCCCAGGCCGCTCAGAGCTGGCTCACGTTGCGCCAGCCGAATGTGCAGGCGCAGCTCACGCGGGCGCTGCAGGCGCTGCCCACCCAGTACGGCTATGCCGATGCGGTGCTCTTCGACGCGCAAGGCCATCCCCGTCTCAGTGCCACTCCAGTAGATGTCGGCCGCGATCCGACGATCGCCTCGACGGTGCAACGGACGCTGGCGTCGGGTAGCGTCACGTTCAGCGATCTGCATCTGACGCTGGGTGGCCGTCCCGCCTTGGCGTGGTACGCGCCACTGATGGTGCCGGGCCGCAGCGCGCCGGTCGCCGTCGTGGGCCTGCTGAGTGACCCGAACACATTCCTCTACCCGCTGATACGCTCCTGGCCCACGTCGAGCCGCAGCGCCGAGGCGTTGCTTGTGCGTCGCGAGGGCGACGACGTGCTCTTCCTCAACGAGCTTCGTTTTCGCGCCCACACGGCGCTGCTCCTGAGTCTTCCGCTCAGCCAGCCCGATCTGCCGGCGGCGGAGGCGGTCCGCGGCAAGACCGGCGTGGTGGAAGGCAAGGATTACCGCGGTGTCGCCGTTCTCTCAGACCTCGAGCCTGTGGCCGGTACGCCGTGGTTCGTGGTCGCCAAGATGGACCGCAGCGAGCTGTACGCGCCTATCGTGGCCCGGCAGCGGCTCATTCTGGTCGTCGTGATCGCCATCCTGGCCGCTGCCGGCCTGGTCCTCGTGCTGCTCTGGTCGGCGCGTGAGCGCCGGGAGGCACGGCGGCTGTTCGCAGCTGAACGCGCGCTGCGCGAGCTCAACCTCACCTTGGAGACGCGCGTGAGTGAGAGGACGACGCAGCTCACGGCCGCCAACCAGGAGCTGGAGGCGTTCTCCTACTCCGTCTCACACGACCTGCGAGCGCCGCTGCGGGCCATGGACGGCTTCAGCCAGGCGCTGGTAGACGACTACGGCGACCAGCTCGACGAGACGGCGCACCACCATCTGCAGCGCGTGCGTGTTGCGGCGCAGCGCATGGGCACGCTTATCGACGATCTCCTCGCGCTCACCCAGGTCACACGCTATGAGATGGAGCCGGCCGACGTGAATCTGAGCGCGCTCATGCACGAGGTCGTCGACAAGGCTCTAGAGCAGGAACCGGACCGTCACGTGGAAGTCACGATCGCCGACGGAGTGCATGCGCGGGCCGACAGCCGTTTGTTGCGCATAGCATTGACGAACATCGTCGACAACGCGCTCAAGTTCAGTCGGGGTAGAGCAACGGCGCGCATCGAGTTCGGTGAGGCCGGCGACGAAGTTGGAGGACCGGTCTATTACGTGCGCGACAACGGGGCGGGGTTCGACCTCACGTACGTGCACAAGCTGTTCACGCCGTTCCAGCGCCTCCATCGGGCCGACGAGTTCCCGGGCACCGGCATCGGCCTGGCGATCGTCAAGCGGGTGGTCGTGCGCCACGGTGGGCGGGTCTGGATCGAAGGTGAGATCGACAAGGGCGCCACTGTGCGCTTCACCCTGAGCACCTAGGGGTGCGGGCAGTCGCCGGAGAGGGAGTGCGCGATGGCTGAGAAGACGACCTCCGACAAGAAGCTCTTGCTGGTGGAGGATAACCCAGACGACAGAGATCTGACTCTGCGGGCGCTGCGCTCGAACAACCTCGTCAACGAGATCGTCGTCGCGAACGACGGTGTCGAAGCGCTCGAGTACCTGCATGGCGCCGGCTGCGAAGAGCGCGATCTGCCGCAGCTCGTGCTGCTCGACCTGAAGCTGCCGCGAGTGAGTGGCCTCGAGGTGCTCGAGCGCGTTCGCAAGGACAAGCGCACCGCTCTGCTGCCGGTCGTTATCCTCACCTCGTCCATAGAGGAGGAGGATCGCCTGCGAGGCTACGGCCTGGGCGCCAACAGCTACGTGCGCAAGCCGGTCGATTTCGAGCGCTTCACGGAGACCGTGCGTCAGCTTGGCATGTACTGGCTGCTGGTGAACGAACCTCCGCCCATGTACGGGTAAGCCGTCTAGTAGGTCGGCGTCACCACGTACGTGATGGTGTCCGTGTAGGTGGCGGCCGGCACCGTGTAGTCGACCTGCACCTGGTCGGTCAGCACCAAGGTGTCCGCGCTGCCGCCGGTTGGGCCGGTGGCGCTCAAGAAGGTGGCCGGCGAGCCCGGATACCCCACGAACTGGCCACCAGAAAGCCCGGCAGCCATGGCGGCGCCGTGGCCGCTGCCGGCCGTGAGGGTGCCGGAACACCCGAACCCGTTGGCCGGGAAGGTGCCCAAGCCGGTGCCGGGGCCCGAAGTGACGTCAGGGATGGTGTAGGCGGGGCTGGCGCAGGAGAGGCCGGTATCTGAGGCAGCCAGTGTGTAGCCGGTGCTGGCGTTGGTCTGAATAGTCAGGGTGACGGCCTTGCTCATGCTGGCGGCTGGGCCGGTCGGGCTCACGAAGAACGACAGCGCCGCCGTGTCGTTGCTGAAGGTCAGCGTCTGAGCCACGGTGACCGTGGCGATCGTCGAGGAGGGGCCGAAGGTCACTGCCCCAGAGGCGGCTGTGTCGATCGTCGCCGGAGTGCTTGTCTGGGTGGTCACGGTCGAGGTGTAGGAGCCGGCAGTGGACGTGTTCGTGAGGCCAGTGAACGAGAGGTAGATGGGCACACCGGCGGCGACGCTGACGGCTGTAGTGACCGTGTAGGTGATCGTGTTGCTGGCCAGCGCCACAGTGCCGGCGCCGAGGCCGTAGACAGTGCCTACGGCGATGGTGCCGGCTGTGCCGCTGGGCACCGTCATGGTGACGTACTTGATGGTGCCCGCGGTCGCCGTCTTGAAGGAGTAGGCGTACGTGACGGCGGTCTTGCCGGTCTGCGAGTTGCTGGCCGTCCAGCTCACGCTGGTGAGCGTGCCGGCGAAGGCCGGACTGGCTGCGAACGCGAGGAGAGCGATCAGGACGAGAACTGCGACGAGCACACGCGCCTCTGCCGCGAGCAGACGTGTTCCTGCTACGAGCAAGCGCGCAGGGCATGTGCTGGCTGCCCGCAGACCCATCGCCCTTCCGGGTCCTCGAGATGTGCCTCTTCTCATTGGGCTGC
Source organism: Actinomycetota bacterium (assembly GCA_003158705.1). Taxonomy (GTDB): domain Bacteria; phylum Actinomycetota; class Thermoleophilia; order UBA2241; family UBA2241; genus FEN-672. The sequence goes on along the minus strand of PMKX01000194.1, from coordinate 4,708 downwards.
TCATTCTCATATCTCGGAAGTATATGACCCAGACGAGATCTCTGGCGCCTGCCTGGCGTGCCGTGGCNNGGCGTGAGCACATAGGTGATGGTGTCCGTGTAGGCACCGGCGGGCACCGAGTAGTCGACGCCGACCTTGTTGGTGAGCACCAAGGTGTCGGGGGTAGCTCCGGTAGGGCCGGTGGCGCTTAGGAAGGTGGCCGCCGAGCCCGGATAGCCCACCCATTGACCGCCCGTGAGCCCAGAGGCCAAGGCGGCGCCGTCGGTGCCGCCTCCCGAGAGGGTTGCGGAAGTGCCGAAGCCGCTGGTCGGGAAGGTGCCGACTCCCGTGCCGGGTCCCGCAGTGACATCGGGGATGGTGTAGGCCGGGCTCGTGCGGGAGAGGCCGCCGGTGTCCAAGGCAGCCAGCGTGTAGCCGGCGCTGGCGTTGGTCAGCACCGTCAAGGTGACCGCCTTGGTGGAGCCGCTGGAGAGGCCCGTCGGGTCCACGGTCAAGGAGAACGAGGATGTGTCGTTGGTGAAGGTCAGAGACTGAGCGATGGTGACCGGTGCGGTCGTCGTGGAAGAACCAAAGGTCACCGACCCCGAGGTGCCCGAGTCGATAGTTGAGGGCGTGCTCGTGCGGGTTGTCTCGGTGGAGGTGTAGGAGCCGGCGGTGGATGTGTTCGTGAGGCCGGTGAACGAGAGGTAGATGGGGATGCCGGCGGCGACGCTCACGGCTGTGGTGACCGTGTAGGTGATGGTGTTGCTGGCCAGCGCGACTGTACCGGCGCCGAGGCCGTAGACGGTGCCTACGGCGACGGTCCCGGCCGTGCCGCTGGGCACCGTCAGCGTCACGCTCTTGATGGTGCCCGCGGTCGCCGTCTTGAACGAGTACATGTACGTGACGGCGGTCGCGCTGGTCTTCAGGTTGCTGGGCGTCCAGGTGACGCTCGTGAGCGTGCCGGCGAAGGCCGGAGACGCTGCGAAAGCTAGGAGAGCGACCAGGACGAGAAGTGCGGCGAGCACGTGCGCCTCTGCCGCGGGCATGCGCCGGCGGCAGAGGCCTGCCGGTCGTGGGCCCATGGTCCCTGCGGATCCCCAGGAAGCGCCTCGTCTCGTTGGGCTCGTCGGTTCCATATGTCGGCAGTATATGACCGGTGACCGCCGGGTGGCTTCCCACTCGCGGCCCTCCGATCGCAGTGAGTCGCCGTGATGGCGGTCAGGCGCCGTTGCCAGCGGTGGACTCACCTGTTGGGTGCCCGAGGTCTACTAACCGTTAAGTTGGCACTCTCGTCGGTCGACATTCAAGGTGAGGGCATACAACAGGCCGGTGTTGCGGCTTGACGGAGCTCGACCTCGGCTGAGACCACAGGGGCCTCAGGGGGCGAGCGGTCATCGCGGCAGCGGCCAGAGCGGGACCCGAGAGGCGGTCGCACCTGCACCGGCAAGAGGTGCCAGACGGCCGCACTCGGGGAGGCACGGATGAGATGCGCCCAGACCTCCAAGTCAGGTGACGCGCCTCACAGACGGCTCAGGGCTCGTCTCCCGCTCGTTGCCGGCAGGCGGCTGTCGCACAGACAGCCGCCTGCCGCCTATTCTCCGGGAGAGACTCACTCAAGGTTTTGCAGGCTAGGCCGAGAATAGTATGGGCGGCGACCTGGAGGCCAGGATGCGAAGCTCTCAGTGGCTGGGTACGAAACGCGCGGCGGCAGTGGCCGGTGTCAGCGCCAGCACGCTGCGGCGCTGGGCCGACGCCGGCAAAGTACCTTGCCGGCAAACATCCAGGGGGCGCGAGTTCGCTCTCCGGGATCTGGACGAGCTGCGTAGGTCTGCCGAAACCGACAAGCACGGACGCGGCAGACGGTCCGTGGAGACTGCCCCGCATGTCGGGCCGCCACAGGCCGGCCAGTCCGAGCTTCAGTGCCTCGTGGAAGCGAGTCTGGAGTTCGGCGGCACGCTGGACATCGACGAGGTCCTGCCGGCTATCGCGCGTCACCTGCGCCAAGTGGCCGGCGCCGCCTCGTGCAACATCTGCTCTTGGCAGAACGGCGTCCCGCAGGGCGTTGTGAGCGTCGACGGCGATGTCATAGACGAGGCATACCGCGGCACCATCTGGCCCACATACACGTATGATTTCGGCCGCGGCAAGGAGCCGATGGCGGAGCCCCTCGAGGTCTGCGACGTAGAGACCGATGAGCGCTTGAGCGAAGGCGAACGGCGGGCCTGGCTCGCCGGCGGCTTCCGCTCCGGCCTCGTGCTGCCCTTCAAAGCCGGCGGCGAGTTCGTCGGCGGGGCCATACTCTTCGGCCGCGAGCCACGCCGTTTCGAACACCTTGATCTGCTGCAAGGGCTGGCTCAGCTCGCGGCTCGTGCCATCGCCAACGCTCGTCTCCACGACGAGGTCAGTCGCCTGCATCTGGGCAACCTGCGAGCGTTGACCACGGCCTTGAACGCCAAGGACGGCTACACGCTGGGCCACGCCGGCCGCGTAGCTGCCTACACGGTGCTGCTTGGGCGTGAGCTGGGCTGGAGCGACGACTACCTGGTGGAGGTGCAGGACGCCGCCTACCTGCACGACATCGGCAAGATCGCCATCTCCGACCGCGTGTTGCTCAAGCCGGGGCCGCTGAACTCAGAGGAGTGGGAGCTCATGCGTCAGCACCCCGCCATCAGCACGGAGATCGTAGGGCCGCTCTTCGGCCCGCAGTCCGTGGCCGGTGTGCGCCATCACCACGAGCGCTTCGACGGCGGTGGCTATCCCGACGGCCTGGTGGGGAAGGCGATACCGGAGATGGCCCGCGCGTTGTGCGTCGCTGACTGCTATGACGCCATGTCCTCCAATCGCCCGTACCGGGGCCGCCTGACCTACCGCCAGTGTCTGGCCGAGCTCCGGAGCTGCCGTGACACGCAGTTCGACCCCGAGATCGTGGGAGTCTTCCTGCGTGTCTTGGATCGCCTTAAGAGACGGCGCCGCAGGGTGGACGCGATCGCCCGGCAGGCGGCCACACTCGTCGACGCGCACAAGCACGCTCTGTTGCGGACGCCCGCCGACGCCACGCGCCCGGAGTACGCGGAGATGGTCGGTGCCCTGCGGGCGCTGCGCGACGCCAACCCGCCGACGCGTTTCATCACCAGCTTCGCCTTGGTCGATGGCCAGTGCGTCACGGTGCTCGACACAGGTGACGGGGAGCAAGAGAAGTCACGGGTCGGCGACCCCTGGTTCGCCGACGACGGGCCGGCTACGGTATTGGCCGGTGAGACCATCGGCGGCAATGTCCTCACGTCGGACGATTACGGTACCTGGGTAACGTGCCTCTCCCCGGTCTGCGATGCGAACGGGGCCGTCGCAGCCGTTGTCGGAGTCGACGTGCCGGCTTTGGAATCGGTGACCTTGCAGCAGTTCCACAGCGACCTCTCGCCCGGTCTCGCCTCCATGCTTCAAGCGACGGCCGTGCGCTCCAGTCGCGCCGAGTTGGAGGCGACCACGGACGCTCTGACCGGTCTGTACAGCCATAGCTACTTCCAGGAGCGACTGGCAAAGGCGCTGACGCGCGCTCGCCACGAGGAGACGAAGCTGTCGCTGCTGTTGTGCGGCCTCGATGAGTTCAAGCGCTACAACGAGACCTGCGGCTACAGAGCCGGCGACGAGGCACTTTGTCGGGTCGCGCGCATCATCGAAGGCTGTAGCCGCGAGGCCGATCGGGCGGCGCGCTACGGTGGCGAGGAGTTTGCCGTCGTGCTCATGGGGGCCGACGCGCACGGGGCGGCAGAGGTGGCCGAGAGGATCCGGGCGGAGGTGGCCGCCACCCACGCAGCCTACGGAGAACCGCTCACAGTGAGCATCGGCGTCGCCACCTTCCCGGACGGCGCGCGCACCAAGGATGCGCTCCTGGAGAAGGCGGCCCGGGCGATGCATGCCGCCAAGAGCGGCGGTCGCAATCGCGTGGTCGTCTTCTCGGGTGCTCTTGTGCGCTCAAACGCAGTGCACGCCGACTGAGCCGTCGCAGACGGCGGCCAAGGCCCGTCCGACCGCTCCGCGCCTGCTGTTGCCAGGCGTGACCCCACTATCTGCCGCCGCCGACCCGCCGCGCGTTATCAACGGCAGGACGGCGGCCGAATCTACTCTGTGGGGCACTCGATGTGCCGGTGCGCCGCAGCGGCGCCACCGGTTGCGACGGGACCACGGACGCGGCCGTGTGCTCCGGTAGGAATGACGGACGGCCGCCACCGGGGACGCACCAAGAAGATGCGTCGCAACGGAGCGGGTGCCGTGCCTCGGGGAGCACGGATCCGAGCTTGTCTCCCGCTTGTCATCAGGCAGGCGGCTGTCTTCGGGCAGCCGCCTGCCGCCCCTGTGTGCCTGCGACCGGCGCATCGCCGGCGCCTTCGACACCCAACGTTTTGCTTTCCTCTGACATCGCTCTGACCCGATGCAGAAGACCGCCGCCGAGAATCGTTCCGCAAGCAGGCGGCGACTCAGGGCAAGGTCCATCGGCTTGATACGATGCATGCCGAGTGACCAGGACGGAGCGGAGGGGGGGCCGACGCATGGTCGGCACGGTGCTTCTCATCGAGGACGAGCACAGCATCGCCAACGTCGTGCGCATAGCGCTCGAGCGTGACGGCTACCGCGTCATCTGCGTGCGCACAGGCGAGGAGGGTCTCGCCGAGCTAGCGCGCCATCCCGTCAGCCTCGTGTTGCTCGACATCGGCTTGCCCGGCATCGA
>PMKX01000162.1 GCA_003158705.1 Actinomycetota bacterium | reverse complement strand
ATGACCCTCGGCGGCCGCGCCGCCGAGGAGGTCGTCTTCGGCGAGATCACCACCGGCGCCGCCAACGACATCGAAAAGGCGACCACCATCGCCAAGCAGATGGTCATGCGTTTCGGTATGAGCGAGAAGCTCGGCGCGCGCACACTCGGTCACAACCAGGACCAGCCCTTCCTGGGACGCGAGTTCCGGCAAGAGCCCGACTATTCGGAGGAGATAGCCCGCGAGATCGACGACGAGATCCGGCGCATAGTCGAACAAGGTCGCGAGCAGGCGATGGCCGTGCTGCGCGACCACCGCGAGCAGCTCGACAGGGTGGCGGAGATCCTCATCCGACGCGAGACCCTGGAGCGTAGCGAGTTCGAAGCGCTGCTCGAGGACACGCCCGAGAAGGACGTCTTCCACGACAAGGATGTGCGCGCCCAGCGCCGGCAGAAGGGCAAGGGCACCGAGCGTGGCCCACGTACGAAGCCCACCATCGAGGCGCCGCCCACCGTCGAGCCAGTGCCGTCGGAAACAGCCTAGGGAACCTGGTGAGCGAACCTCAAGACGGGGCTACGACGCCCGAGACCAGCGTGAGCGCTCCCCCCGCCGAGCCTGCAGCCGAGCCGGCCCGCAGATTCTGGCGGCGCCGACGCTCTGGCGACCCCGCGCCGAAGCGGCCTCTGCGCGTGGCACTCGAGTACGCGGTGACCGCCGCGGTGGCCGTGGCGCTGGCCTTCCTGGTGCAGGCCTACATAGTCAAACCGTATCGCGTGCCCACACCCTCGATGGCCAACACGGTCAAGGCCGGCGAGCGAGTCCTCATCGATCGCACCGTCTACCACTACCGGTCCATCCGCCGCGGCGACATCGTCGCCTTTCGGGGCCCACAAGCCGTCAACCACATCGTGCTGCTCAAGCGCGTCATCGGCCTGCCCGGTGACACGCTCTCGCTGAGCAGCGGCCATGTGTATGTGAACGGCAAGCTGCTCGACGAACCCTACTTGCGGAGCAGCCGCGGCGTGGTCGCACAGACGCTGCCGGCCACCGGCTACGGGGCGCCGGGCGACAACGTACCGTGGACGCTCGCCCATCCGTACACCATACCGGCCGGCCGCTACTTCATGATGGGCGACAACCGCCAGGACAGCTTCGACAGCCGCTACTGGGGACCCATCGCACGCAGCGATGTCATCGGCCGCGCTTTTGCCGTGTACTGGCCGCCGCAGGACATAGGCGGGCTCTAGGCTCGAGCGGCCCGGCGCTGGGTCGGGTCATTTCCCACTGGCCGAGAAGTGCATGTAGTCGGGTGAGGCCCAGGACCCACCCCAGCCCCAGCCGATGCTCGCGAAGGCACGCACGGCAGCATCGTTCGCCTCGATCATCCCCCGCGCCCTCAGTGTCCGGTCCAAGTAGCGGCGCCCCGTCTCCGGCGCGACCTTGCCGCTGTACACATAGGGATTCTCAAGCGGGTTGATGTCGACCGCCTTGCCGAAGGCGTGCTCAGACCACACGCCCGGCCTGCCGTAGACCCAGCGCCCGTTGTAGCCGCAGGTGTCGTCGGCGGCCATGACGCGGTCCTCGTCGGCCCCGAAGTGGTCCACCAGCACCATGCGACGGATCGGGTAGTGAGTCTGGAAGAGCCGGCGGAAGACGCTCACGATCTGGCGCGCCACAGCGCCGTTGACGACGAGGTGCCCGCGATGCACGGCGCCGTCGAACCCCCAGTAGCTGAGCGTGAGCAGACGCAGATCATCGAGAGCGACGGGACACGAGGGGCGCCAGGAGCCGGAGGCGGTCATGCCGGCGCGCAGGCCGGGACTGAGCTCGGCCACGACGACGGCGAAGTGCGGCGTGGCCGCCGAAGCAGCTGCCGACGGGCTGGGTGAGGCGGTGGATGCGCGCCGGCTGGGCCGGGCGGTCGGCCGCAGCGACGCCGCGACGTGCCCAGTCCGCGCCGTCGGCCCGCCGGCCCACGAGCCCACCACGTGGACGACGATGAGCGTCGCCGCAGTGAGCCCGCCGGCGAAGGCGGCCACGGCAGCGGCGCGCACGAACAGACGTCCTCTCAGCGGCCCTCCTTCCGGCCGACCGCTCTACTGTAGCACCGGTCGCGACCGCCTTCGCCGCTCCGACGTGCTACAGTACGTCAGAGGTTCCGAGGGCGAAGACACACAGAAGCACGAAGGAGCCATCGTGATGCAGCCGGTGCGTGGTAGCCTTGGCCGCGTGAGAGGCGAGGCCGCCAGCGCGAGTCCCAGGCCAAACGACGTGCCGAGGATCGCCATGGCCGAGCCCGCCCTCCGGAACCGATGGCCGGTAGCGACCGCACCGGCTCCCCCGGAGGGTGTCACATGAGCGCCAGGGACGCGCACGAGACGCCTCACCAACGACGAGCCGTCACGTGGCGCAGCGGCCGTCGCCTGCGGCGTCTCGTACAGCTCGGCACGCTGGCTTTCTTCGTCTACCTGCTCTTCACCGCCCTGCAACACAAGGCGGCCTTCCCGCTCGCCGACTTGTTCTTCCGCTTCGATCCCCTAGCCGCCTTGGCCACCATGCTGGCGGCCCGCCAGTGGCTCGGCCACCTGGCTCTGGCCCTGGTGACCGTGGCCGCCACCATCGTGCTGGGGCGCGTGTGGTGCGGCTGGATCTGCCCGCTGGGCACCGTGCTGGAGTACACGCCGTTCAAGGCAGCGCAGCAGCGGGCGCGACGGCTGCCGCCGCGCTTGCGCGATGGCAAGTACATGCTGCTGGGCAGCATCGTCGCCATGGCCGCACTGGGCAGCATGACGCTGATGGTCCTCGACCCGTTGTCACTGCTCACGCGGACCATGACCACGTCGATCATCCCCGGCTTCGACTTCGCCGTCACCAAGCTCGAGACCGGCATGCTGCATGTCGGCCTCCTGCAGCCGACCGTCAACTGGATCGAGGCCCATCTGCGCGGCAACGTGCTGCCGGTGATCCAGCCGCACTACACGCAGGCCGTCTTTCTCGCCGTGTTGTTCCTGGGCATCATCGCCCTCAATGCGCTGGCCGACCGTTTCTGGTGCCGCTACTTGTGCCCGCTCGGCGGCTTGCTCGGTCTGCTCGCCAAGATCGCCGTCTTGCGGCCCGTGGTGCAGGAAGCGTGCACCCGGTGCGATCGCTGCGCCGCAGCATGCAAGCTGGGCGCGATCGAGCCGGTGGGCAGGCGGGCTGGGATCGCCGGCTCGGCGGCGACCGCAACCCCGCCCGCGGTGATCAGCTCGGAATGCACCATGTGTCTGGACTGTCTGGTCGCCTGCCCCACAGCCGCGGCCATGAGCTTCGGGCCCCAGCTGCGGCCCGGACCCTGGGCAACCTACGACCCGGGCCGCAAGCAGTTCGTGACGGCGCTGGTCGGCGGCGTCGGTGCCGTCGTGCTTCTGGGCACCGGCGTTTGGCACCGTCAGCGCGACTCGCGCCTGATCCGCCCGCCGGGGAGCCAGAACGAGAGCGCGTTCCTCGACCACTGTCTGCGTTGCGGTCAGTGCATGAAGGTCTGCCCTACCTCCGGGCTGCAGCCGGCGCTAGACGAAGCCGGCCTGGAAGGCATCTGGACACCCGTACTCAAGCCGCGACTCGGCTACTGCGACTACGGCTGCAACGCCTGCGGCCACACGTGCCCTTCGGGCGCCATCCCCAAGCTCGACCTGGCCACCAAGCGCAAGCAGGTCCTGGGAGTGGCCGTCATCGACCGCGATCGCTGCCTGCCGTGGGCGCAGGACACGCCTTGCATCGTCTGCCAGGAGATGTGCCCGGTTCCCGACAAGGCCATCCAGCTCACCAAGGGCAAGATGGTCAAGAACGCACAGGGGTTCGAGAACTGGGTCACCAAGCCCCTCGTGGCCGCGGAGCTGTGCATAGGCTGCGGCATCTGCGAGTACCGGTGCCCGGTCGAGGGCAGAGCCGCCATCGTGGTGGTGGCCGGCAAGGGCATCGGCGTGTCTGGCGGCGCCCCGGGCGCCGGGCCAGGCTGACAGACGCGGCCGGCTAACGGCGCCGGGCCACTGACGCCCGGCGACCCCGACTCCTGGCGCGACGCCCGCTTCGCTACATCACGATGTCGTCGTCGCGGGGACCCACGCTGCCCCGTGGAGGTCGCGGCGAACCGCGCGGCGGCCGGCGCTCGTCGGTCACGAACTGATTCAGGAAGAACGACACGATGCTGACGACGATGCCGGCCCAGAAAGCGGGCCAGAAACCGTTGACGTGAAAGCCGATGCCCAGGCTGTTGGCGATGGCCGCCGACAGCAAGATCGTGAGCGCGTTGACCACGAGAAGGAAGAACCCCAGCGTGACCACGATGCACCCGCACGAGAGCAGAGTGAGGATAGGCTTGATGAAGGCGTTCACCAGGCTGAGGATAGCGGCCATGACGGCGACCGCGATCCAGGCGTTGCCCTCGACCCTGATGCCGGGCAGCACGGCCAGCGCCACCTCGAGTGAGGCGAAGGTGATGAGCCAGCGGATCAACGCGTAGAAGGCAGCGTGCTTGCCTATGAGGGGCCTCCCGTCGCCTGCTCGATGCTCACGGCGCACAGTCTACCGGAAGGGTCACGACGGGCGCCACACGCTGCGTGCGCGTAGACCGCTAGTACACGAAGCTGCCGTCGCGCAGGTCGCGCAGCGCTTGCTCGATCTCCTCACGCGTGTTCATGACGAACGGCCCGTAGCGGGCGATGGGCTCGCCGAGCGGCTTGCCGGAGACGAGCAGGAAGCGTACGGGCTGCTCGCCCGCACGCACGACGAGCTCGTCGCCATCGCCGAGCACGGCGAGCCGCGGGCTGCCCACCGCACGGCCGGGGCCGCCGGGGCCGGTCTCGAACAGGCCTTCGCCCTCGAAGACGTAGGCGAAGGCCGCGTGCCCGAGGGTGATCGGCTGCCGCAGGCTGCCTCCCGCGGGCACGGTCACATCGAAGTACGAAGGGTCGGCGTAGATCTCCTTGACCGGGCCGCGCACGCCGTCGACCTCGCCGGCCACGACGCGCAGACGCTCGCCGCCGTCGCGCACCACCTCCGGGATGGTCGCCGCCGGCACGTCTTGGTAGCGCGGCACCGTCATCTTGAGCCGCGCCGGCAGGTTCACCCAGAGCTGGAAGCCACCCATCATGCCGTCACGGGGCCGCGGCATCTCTTCGTGCATGATGCCGTGCCCGGACGTCATCCACTGCACGTCGCCGGGCCCGACGGTGCCGGCGTTGCCGAGCGTGTCGCGATGGTCCACCTCGCCGGCGAGCATGTACGTGACCGTCTCGATGCCGCGGTGCGGGTGCATAGGGAACCCGGGCAGGTAGTCGGCCGGGTCGTCGGAGCCGAAGTGGTCGAAGAGCAGGAACGGGTCGAGGTAGTCGAGACGCGCCGTGGCGATGCTGCGCTTGAGCCGCACACCGGCGCCCTCCATGACGATCAGCGGCTCGATGACCTCGGTCAATGCTCTGAGTTGAGAGCCCATGCCCGTTCCTCCCTGCCGTGTTCGACGGTTTCCGTCCTGCGGCAGCGTATGGCCGCGATGCCCGTGGGCTCAAGACCTACCCCCGCGGCAGAGGCGGGAAACCAGGCTTCAGCACGGGTCCGGGCGACGCCGCGCTGGACCTGGGCGAGCCGCGCTGGACCTTGGCGACGCCGCGGACGCGGTTTTCGTACTTGCCCATTTCATGGCGATTTGCAACACTATCGCTCACGACGACCCGCTCTCACTTCGTGGGCCGCGAGGCCAAGGTATCATCGACTGTCAGCGAAGAAAGGGAGGCGTCACATGACCAGGATCGTCTTCATCGGCGCCGGCAGTGTCGAGTTCACACGCAACCTGCTCGGCGACATACTCACGTTCCCCGAGCTGGCCGACGCCACCATCGCGCTGCACGACATAGACCGCGAGCGTCTCGCCACCGCCGAAGCGATGGCCCAGTGGACCAACAAGGAGCTGGGCGCGGCGGCGAAGATCGAAGCCCATCTCGATCGCCGCCGCGCTCTCGAGGGCGCCGATTTCGCCATCAACATGATCCAGGTCGGCATGCACGAAGCGACCTTGGCGGACTTCGAGATCCCGAAGAAGTACGGCTTGCGGCAGACGATCGCCGACACGTGCGGGGTGGGCGCCATCTTCCGCGCCCTGCGCACGATCCCCGTTCTGCTCGCCGTCGGCACGGACATGGCCGAACTCTGCCCACATGCCTGGCTGCTCAACTACGCCAACCCCATGGCGATGAACTGTTGGGCCTACTACGCCGGCGCCGCGCACACCAAGGTCGTGGGTCTCTGCCACTCTATCCAGAACACGAGTCAGCAAGTGTGCGACTACATCGGCGTGCCGTTCGAGGAGGTCACCTTCCTGGGCGCCGGCGTGAACCACATGTCGTGGGTGCTGCGTCTGGAGCGCGCTGGTGAGAACCTCTACCCGCTCCTCGACGCGGCCATCGCGGCCGACCCCGAAGGGCTCGGCCGCCACGTACGCGTCGAGATCTACCGCCGCTTCGGCTACTTCCCCACCGAGTCGAGCGAGCACTTCGCGGAGTACGTGCCCTGGTTCATGCGCGACGACCACGAGATCGAGCGTCTGCGCATCCCCGTGGACGAGTACGTGCGCCGTAGTGAGGAGAACCTTGATCTGTACGAGCAGGAGCGGCGCAAGCTGGCCGCCGGCGAGCGGTTCGACATCGAGCGCAGCCAGGAGTACGCCTCGCTGATCATCCATTCGATGGTCACCGGCGTAGCGCGCACCATCTACGGCAACGTGCGCAACACCGGCCTCATCAC
>PMKX01000084.1:2394-6426 GCA_003158705.1 Actinomycetota bacterium | reverse complement strand
CGACCCGTGCTTCGGCTGCGCCACGCACACCCTGCCCGGCCAGATGCCGCTCGAGGTGGTCGTCAAGGACGCCGCCACGCACGAGGTGCTCAGGACCGCCAGGAGGTTCATGTAGGTTGACCGTGCTCGTCCTGGGCATGGGCAACCCCATCCTCTCCGACGACGGCGTGGGGTTGCGTGTCGCGCGCCGTCTGCGTGAGACGCCCCTGCCGGACGAGGTCGAGGTCGCCGAGAGCGAGGTAGCCGGGCTGCGCTTGCTCGAACTCGTGCGCGGCTTCANNCACGAAGGTCGTCATTATCGACGCGCTGCAGAGCGGCGGCCGGCCCGGCGACGTCGTGCGCATCGACGCGAAGGATTTCCGCGGCGGCCAGCGCTACGGCTCCGCGCATTCGATACGCCTGGACACCGCCCTGGAGCTTGGTCACAGGCTCGGGTATCCGATGCCCGATGAGGTGATCGTCTACGCCATCGAGGCGGTGGACGTGGAGACCTTCGGCGAGGAGCTCTCGCCGCCGGTGGCCGAAGCCGCCGAGCGCGTCGTCGCCATGGTCCGCGACGAGCTCGGTCTGGGGCCGGCGTGAACACAGCCAGCATCGTCTTGTTCTCGACCGGCGGCGTCACTGCTCTGCGCGACTCCCTGCACAACCTGTGGGAGACGACCGGCGACGGCAGCGAGTTGATCGTGCTGGCCGGCGACAGCCGGGAGGACGTCGCCATGTATCTCACGCGCCAGTACCTGCGCGGCCGGATCGCCGCCTTCGGGCTTGGGTCGAGCCAGTCGATCGACGGTCGCTGCGGCCTCGACATGGCTTGCCGCTTGGCGCATCGCGAGTACCTTGTGCGCACCGACGACGACCTGCGCTTCGCACCCGGTTGGCTCGAGAAGACCGTCGCTGCGCTCGAGTCCGCACCGGACATCGGCTTCGTGGGCCTGGTGCAGACCTGTGAACAGCGGCGGCGCGGCCGTCCGCGCAAGGTGCGCGAGCAGCCACAGCCCAGCGAAACGGCGAGTACGCGCTGCTTCGTGACGCGGCGCTCGCTCTGCGAGTGCGGCGAATGCGGGCGCATGAGCGAGCAGACGGTGCAGACGTGCCCGTATCAATCTCGGTTGAAGACGCTCGGCCACAAGCTGGCCTATCTGTCTGGGCAGGTCGTCGTGGCCGAGCGGGGCGGCGACCCTGGCGGCGTGCCGGCGCGTCTGGAGTCCGACTTGCCGCCGCACGATGGCGCTACCGGCGCCATGCAGCAGGTGCGCCAGGCCTACCAGCTCGGCGATGACGTGCTCATCACCTGCCTGGCCTGCGGCCACGACGAGCTCGAGGTGCTGGCGGCGCGTATCGAGTTCTGCCGCCGGCACAACGCGGCCGTCGGTCTGCTCTATGAACTACGCTGTCCTCAGTGCAACGAGCTGCACTTCGAGGAGGATGCACAGTTTCGATGTCCCGTGTGAACCAGGGGGGCGCGCCGCCGGCAGGCAGCGCGCCCATAGTTGCCGAAGAGCTGCGTGTGCGCGGCGTCGTCCAGGGGGTGGGGTTCCGCCCCTTTGTGTATGCTCACGCCGCGCGCCATCGGCTGCGCGGCTGGGTGCGCAATACGTCGGCCGGCGTGGAGATCCACGTCGAGGGCCCGCAGCCGGATGTGGCGGCCTTTGGCGACTCGCTGTCGGCGGCGGCGCCGGTGCGCGCCTACATCGCCGAGTACGATCGGGCGCCCGGCGAGGTCACGGGGGCGCCCTCGTTCACCATCCTCGAGAGTCAGGCCGACCCATCGGCCTACCAGCTCGTGTCGCCCGACATCGCCCTCTGCGACGACTGCCGCCGCGAGCTGCTCGACCCACACGACCGGCGCTTCCACTATCCGTTCACCAACTGCACCAACTGCGGCCCGCGCTTCACCATCATCGAGAGTCTGCCCTACGACCGCGAGCGCACCACGATGCGCGCCTTCGCCTTGTGCGACGACTGCCGGCGCGAGTACACAGACCCCGGCGACCGGCGCTTCCATGCCGAGCCCAATGCCTGTCCGGCGTGCGGGCCGCGCGTGACGTTGCTGCCGAGCGGCACGGAGCCTGGCGAAGCGGCGGGTGCGAGCGTAGGGAGCGGGGGCGCGGCAGGCGGCGCGACCCAGGCCGGGGCTGCGGTACAAGCCACAGTGGCGGCGCCCGACCTGCCCATCACCTGTGCGGCGGAGCTTCTGCGGGCAGGAGCCATCCTGGCCATCAAGGGCCTGGGCGGCTTCCACCTTGCCTGCGACGCGACCGACGGCGCCGCCGTGCGCGAGCTCAAACGGCGCAAGGGTCGGCCACACAAGCCGCTGGCGGTGATGGTCGCCGACCTGGACCAGGTGCGCGAGCACTGCGACTTGTCGCGCGAGGAGGCCGACCTGCTGCAGTCGCCGGAGCACCCGATCGTGTTGCTGCGCTGGCACGAGCTAGGGGCGGCGTCGCCGATCGACCCCGAGGTCGCCGTGGCACAGCGCTATCTGGGTGTGATGTTGCCTTACACGCCGCTCCACCTCTTGCTGCTGCAGTCGGCTGCCCGCCCGCTGGTGATGACCAGCGGCAACCTGGCCGAGGAGCCTATAGTCAAGGAGTGGGCCGAGGTGGGCCGTCTGGCGCACATCGCCGACTGGTACCTCGTCCACGACCGCGACATCTTCGCCCGCTATGACGACTCCGTGTGCCACGTCCGCCGCGGCCGCCCGCGTCTGGTGCGTCGCTCACGTGGCTATGCACCCTTCCCGGTGACCTTGCCGCGGCGCCTGCCGCAGGTGCTGGCCTGCGGCGCCGAGCTCAAGAACACCTTTTGCTTCACGCGTGACGCCAACGCTTTTCTCAGCCAGCACATCGGTGACCTGGAGAACATCGAGACGCTGGAGCACTTCGAGAGCAGCGTCGAATTGTACAAGCGTCTGTTCGGTCTGCAGCCCGAGGTGGTGGCCTGCGACCTGCATCCCGAGTACCTGGCCACCAAGTACGCGCAGGCGCAGCCAGAGGAGAAGCTGGCCGTGCAGCACCATCACGCTCACGTGGCCGCCTGCATGGTCGAGAACGGGTGCACGGAGAGCGTCATCGGCGTGNNGCATGGACGGCCTCGGCTACGGCGACGACGGCAAGCTGTGGGGAGGTGAGGTGCTGGTCTGCGACCTCCTCGGGTATCGGCGCGCCGCGCACCTGGAGTATCTGCCGCTGCCCGGCGGCGCGCTGGCCATCCAACGCCCGGCGCGCACCGCCGCCGGCTGGCTGTTCGCCCTGTTGGGCGAAGAGGGCCTGCGGCGCGGCGCCGCGCTCCTGCAGGAGCATGGCAAGCGCGACCCGGAAGGGAACTGGATCGGTGAGGAGGAGCTTGAGGCCGTGGCGCAGCAAGTGCGCGCCGGCGTGAACGTGCCGCTCACCAGCAGTGCCGGCCGCCTGTTCGACGCCGTGGCGGCCCTGGCTGGCGTGCGCGGCGCCATCACGTATGAAGGGCAGGCCGCCATCGAGCTCGAGATGGTCTCCGGCGCGCACGGCCGGCCGTATCCGTTCGTGATCGAGGGCGGCGACGACCGGACGCCGGCGCAGGTGCGCCTGGCGCCGCTGTTCGCCGCCCTCCTCGATGACCTGGAGGCCGGTCGCGAGCCCGGCTTCGTCGGCTCGCGCCTGCACGCTACGCTGGCGTCCATCGTCCGCGACGCCTGCCTGCGGGTCCGCGACGCGACCTTCCTGCAAACGGTCGCACTTTCCGGCGGCGTGTTCCAGAACCGGGTCTTCAGCGAGCTGTGCGAGCACGCGCTCGAGAAGGCCGGCTTCACGGTGCTCACGCACGCTCTCGTGCCGAGCAACGATGGCGGCCTTTCGCTCGGGCAGGCGGCGGTGGCCGGGTATACTCTGCTGCGGCAGCGAGACTTGCTGGACTAGGACGGCTCTCATGTGCCTTGCCATTCCCATGCGCATCGCCGCCATCCAAGACGGCGTGGCGACCATAACCAGCGACGGTCTGGAGCAGCATGCCAGCCTGGCGCTTGTGCCCGATGCCGGTGTGGGCGACTACGTG
>PMKX01000084.1:1198-2363 GCA_003158705.1 Actinomycetota bacterium | reverse complement strand
CTCGTCTCGGGCCCGGGCTGCCCGGTGTGCGTCACCGCCATCGGCGACCTGGACCGTGTCGTAGCGCTGGGTCGCTTGCCCGAGGTGACGCTGGTCACCTTCGGCGATCTCATGAGAGTGCCGGCGTCGCGCACCACGCTGGCGCGCGAGCGGGCCACCGGCGCCGACGTGCGCGTCGTCTACTCGCCACGCGACGCCGTAGAGTTGGCCGCGGCCGAAGCGGAGCGCCAGGTGGTCTTCGCCGGCATCGGCTTCGAGACCACGGCACCGACAGTGGCCGCGGCCATCCTCGAGGCGCAGCAGCGTGGCCTCACCAACTTCTCTGTTCTGAGCCTGCACAAGACCATGCCGCTGCCGCTGCGCCTTCTCATGGAGCTGGGCGAGACGCCCATCGACGGGTTCATCTTGCCGGGCCACGTGAGTGTCATCACCGGCACGGCGTGCTATGAGTTCCTGGCCGACGAGTTCGGCGTAGGTGGCGTGGTGGCCGGCTTCGAGCCCGACGACGTGCTGGAGGGGCTGCTCATGCTGCTGCGTCAGAAGCAGCCCCGCATAGAGATCGGCTACCGGCGCGCCGTGCGGCCCGAGGGCAACCCGGTTGCCCGCGCTCTCATGGAGCGCGTCTTTGCGCCCTGCGACGCCGACTGGCGCGGCCTGGGCGTGATTCCCGGCTCAGGCCTGGCACTGCGCGCCGAATACGCGCAGTTCGACGCCACGGCGCGCTTCGCCATCGAGGCCGGCGAACCTGACGAGCCTAAGGGCTGCGCTTGCGGCGAGGTGTTGCGCGGCGTGCTCGACCCGGCCGCCTGTCCGCTCTTCGGCGTGCGCTGCACGCCCGAGGACCCGGTGGGCGCCTGTATGGTCTCCAGCGAGGGGTCGTGCGCGGCCCGCTACCGCTACCGCGACGTGGAGGAGTGGTTGTGAGCTCAGGCGGCGACGAACGGGTGCTGCTGGGTCACGGCAGCGGCGGCAAGCTCTACCGTGACCTGGTGCGCGACGTGTTCGTTGCCGCCTTCGCAAACCCGGTGCTCGAACGCCTCGACGACGCTGCGGCGCTGACCACATCGGGGCGCATCGCGTTCACAACGGACAGCCACGTGGTACAGCCGCTGCGCTTCGCCGGCGGCGACATCGGCCGTTTGGCCGTGGCCGGCACCGTGAACGA
>PMKX01000084.1:0-1167 GCA_003158705.1 Actinomycetota bacterium | reverse complement strand
CGCGGCGCCGCCGACGGCCTGTTCATCACCACGACCGGCGTGGGTGAGATCGTCGTCGAGCACGAGCTGGGAGCGGGCACGGTGCGCCCGGGGGACGAAGTGCTGCTTTCGGGCACCATCGGCGACCATGCTTTGGCGGTGCTGGCGGCGCGCGGCGAGTTCAAGTTCACGGCCGATGTGGCGAGCGACATGGCCCCCCTCTGGGGCCTGGTGTCGCTCGCCCTCGAGGCCGCCGGTGACGGCGTGCGCTTCCTGCGCGACCCCACGCGCGGCGGCCTCACGACGGTGCTGGCCGAGCTGGCCGAGAGCGCCCGGCTCGGCGTCGAGGTCGAGGAGGCGGCCATCCCCGTCTCCGCGGCCGTGCGCTCGGTCTGCGACCTGCTCGGCTACGATCCGCTGGTGCTGGCCAACGAGGGCAAGATGGTGCTGGTCGTAGCACCGGAGCGCGCGGCTGAGGTGCTCGCCGCCGTGCAGAGTCACCCGCTCGGCCGACAGGCACAACGGATAGGTGCGATCACCGGCGACCACCCGGGCCGCGTGGTGCTGCGCACGAGCTTCGGCACCCGTCGCGTGCTCGACATGCCAGTAGGGGAGCTGCTGCCGCGCATCTGCTAGCGGCGTCTGCTGGGCTAGGGACCACCTCTGGCGAGCGTGAACTTGCGACCGGAACTGCCGCTCGTGATCGTGATGGTGCCGCTGCCGGCATCGTAGGTGATCACGTCCTGCAGCTCTGGGGTAACAGGCGAGTAAACGAGCTTGCCGTCTGCGAAGTCGAATTCACCGTGGGAAGGGTAGAAGCGGCGGTAGGTGACATCGTACACATCGCCGTGAGCGTGCTGGATGATCATGAGGCGGGCCGGACGTGTGCCCTGCTCCTGCCAGTCACCCACGAACTTCTCGGCTGTGGTGCTCCCTCCGCAGCCTGCCGCTGCTCCAAGAACGGCAAGCGCGAGGACGGCGATCGTCAAGCCGATGAGTCGCAGCATCCTTCGCCTCCCACCGGTGTCTGACCCGGCGTGCCTGGAGATGGATGATGGAGCCCGGTCGCGGATTCGAACCGCGGACCCCCTCCTTACCATGGAGGTGCTCTGCCAGCTGAGCTAACCGGGCGCTGCTGGTGGGGGAGCTAGGATTTGAACCTAGGTAGGCTGCGCCAACGGATTTACA
>PMKX01000150.1 GCA_003158705.1 Actinomycetota bacterium | reverse complement strand
ACCAGGGCCGTGTCGCCGGAGACCGCCACCGAGTAGCCGAAGCAGTCGTTCGTCGCCGCGTCGGCGACCGTGAGTTCGGCCTGTTGGATCGCCAAGAGCGCTAGAGGGTCGCCGCCTCTCGCTGTGGACGGCGCGGCAGAGGCTGCCGCCGTGGCGAGCGGGGCGGCGATCAGCGCGAGGGCACTGAGCATGACAAGCCCCAAGCAGCGCAGCGCTCCTTGGGTCAGCTTCAGGTGCACACCCGCTCTCGATTTCTGACTCTCCGTCATCGTCTGCTCCCCTCTTTTGGCCTGTGGCACGGCAAACGAGTGATGGCCCCGAATCACACATGCAGCTGCGCACATGGTCGAGCTCGCGCTCTCATGGAACCGCACAAGCTCCTTCTAACACTGCGAAAGGCCGACGGTCAAACAGGCTTCCTAGCCGTTGGACCAAGTCTGGGTCCAGGCAGCCACAGACTGGGTAGGTGGAGCGCGTCACGCCANNGTCGCGTCGGCAAAATGTCGGCATTTGGACCACAGAGCAGCCGGCGACGACATGCGAAAGTGCTGTTTTGCAGCTAGAAAGTGGTGGCGGGGGGCAGAATTGAACTGCCGACACCATGATTTTCAGTCATGTGCTCTACCAACTGAGCTACCCCGCCACGGGGTGGGTGCGCCTAACTGAGAGACGCGGCGCGCTGCCGGGCCGCAAGGCCCCGCAAAGCGCGCCCTATCGTAGCCACGCCCGCCGCGCCGGTCAACACGGGCCGGCGTGGCCCTCATCGCCCGAGCTACCCCGACGAGCCGACGTTGCCGTAGGCGGTGCTGAAGAGAGCCGGCACGCCGAGCACCCTGTGCAGGCTCTCGCCCTCTCTGCGCTTGCGCCGTGCCATGGCCTAGAGACCGCCGCTCATGAGTAGCGCAAGCGCACTACCGCGTAGACGATGAGGCCGACGCCGGCGATGAGCTGCACCGAGACGGGCCACACGCTGCCCCAGGCGCCGCGCACCACCAGCCCAGTGCCGATCAGGACCATCAGTGCGGCGAGTATGCGTCGCGTGCGTCTCATGCCGGTGCAGGGGCGATCGCTCGCCCCAGCAGACTGACGATGCCTACTTCACGAGGAACGGGATGATGAGCAGGGCGACGATGTTGATCACCTTGATCATCGGGTTGATGGCCGGCCCGGCCGTGTCCTTGTACGGGTCGCCGACCGTGTCGCCGGTGACGGCGGCGGCGTGCGCGTCAGAGCCCTTGCCGCCGTAGGCGCCGTCCTCGATGAGCTTCTTGGCGTTGTCCCACGCGCCGCCGCCGCTGGTCATGGAGATGGCCAGGAAGATGCCGGTGATGATGGTGCCCATGAGCACCCCGCCGAGCACCAAGTAGCCCTTGTCGCGGAAGGCGAGGCCGACGATGATCGGCGTCAGCACCGGGATAGCCGCCGGCAGCATCATCTCGCGGATGGCTGAGCGGGTGACGATGTCCACGGCCTTGCCGTAGTCCGGCCTGCCCGTGCCCTCCATGATGCCCGGGATCTCCCTGAACTGGCGGCGCACCTCTTCCACTACGAGGCCACCGGCGCGGCCCACGGCCTTCATGCACAGGCGAGGCGAACAGGTAGGGCAGCATGCCGCCGATCAGCAGACCGGCCAGCACCCACGGCTCGTTGACGCGGAAGAGGTTGACGACTCCGACGCCGAAGCCCGCCTTGAGGTCGTTGGTGTACGACACGAACAGGATCAGGGCGGCGAAACCGGCCGAGCCGATGGCGTAGCCCTTGGTGATCGCCTTGGTGGTGTTGCCCACCGCGTCGAGCGGGTCGGTGGTGTTGCGCACCGACTCGGGCAGGTTGGCCATCTCGGCGATGCCGCCGGCGTTGTCGGTGATGGGTCCATAGGCGTCGATGGCGACGATGATGCCGGTCATCGAGAGCATCGCCATGACGGCCACCGCGATGCCGTACAGACCGGCACGGCCGCCGCCGGCGGCAGTGAAGGACACGAGGATGCCGGCGGCGATGACCACCACCGGCAGCGCCGTGGACTGCATCGAGATCGCCAGACCCTCGATGATGTTGGTCGCATGACCCGTGACGCTCGACTTGGCGATGCTCTTCACGGGACCGTAGCGCGTGGCCGTGAAGTACTCCGTGATCACCACGATGAGCGCCGTGACGACCACGCCCGTGACCGCCGCCAAGAAGAGACGCGGCACGCTGGGGATACCGGCCGCGCGAGCCGCGGCGCCGCCCAGCATCCAATTGGTGAGCGGATAGAACATGGCGATGGCGATGACGGCCGCTGCTGCGAGCCCCTTGTACAGGGCGTTCATGATGTTCTGGCTGCCGCCCAGGCGCACGAAGAAGGTGCCGATGACGCTGGCGATGATGGAGGCGCCGCCGAGCACCAGCGGATACGTGACGGCGGCCTTGAAGCCAGGGAAGAACAAGTGCGCCAAGAGCATGGCGGCCACAGCCGTGACAGCGTAGGTCTCGAACAGGTCGGCCNNGCCGCCGCCCACCCGCGCGAACACGGAGATGAGGCTGCCGCCGAAGCCGAGGCCGACCAGCGCAGCCACGTCGCCGGTGATCCAGTAGTAGCCGGTCACACCGAGCAGCGCCAGGCCAACGACGAGCAAGCCGGTGACTGAGCCGCCGCGGAAGGCGACCTTGAGGGCCGGCGCCAACCCGCCCTTGGCCGCCTCGGCGGTGCGCACGTTCACGCGCACGCTGACCATCATGCCGATGTAGCCTGCGGAGGCCGAGAGCAAAGCGCCGACGAGAAAGCCGACGGAGGCGTGCCAGCCGTAAGTCCAGGTCTTCTGCAGACCCAGGGCCACGAGCAGCACGCCGAAGACCACCACGCCGACCATGGCGATGGTGCGGTACTGGCGGCCGAGGTAAGCCTTGGCGCCCTCTTGTACGGCGGCCGAGACGCGGCGCATCTTCTCGTCGCCGGCAGGCAACTTG
This sequence comes from Actinomycetota bacterium, assembly GCA_003158705.1. GTDB lineage: Bacteria > Actinomycetota > Thermoleophilia > UBA2241 > UBA2241 > FEN-672. Next base: position 2,268 of record PMKX01000150.1, on the reverse strand, counting down.
AGAAGCCACATGATGAGCAGCACCCCGTAGACGACGGCGATGAGACCGGCGATGATGGCCAGCAGGGTGGCATGGTCAGAGACGAACGACTGCACTTCGTGGCTCCTTTCAGCCGACGTACTTGCCGATGAGCAGCTCCAGCCGCTGCTTGGTCGCCGCCGGGATGAGCTCGGCCGGCGTGTTGATGGCATTCTCCACGGCGTGACGGCAGGTGCAGTCGCGCTCGAGGTCCAGCATGGGCACCACCCGGCGCACGATGGCCTGGGCGGTCTCGATGTTGCGACGGACGTTGGCGAGCACTTGCTCGAGCGTCACGTCCTCCTCGCCTTCGTACCACACGTCGTAGTCGGTCACAAGCGCCATGGTGGCGTAGCAAAGCTCGGCCTCGCGTGCCAGTTTGGCCTCTTGCAGGTTGGTCATGCCGATGACGTCCATGCCCCACTGGCGATAGACGTGCGACTCGGCGCGGGTCGAGAACTGCGGGCCCTCGATGCAGACGTAGGCGCCGCCCTCGTGCATCGTGGCCCCCGCGGCGCGGCCCGCGCCCACGATCTCGCGCGCGAGATGTGCGCAGAACGGATCGGCGAAGCCCATGTGCACCACCACGCCGTCGCCGAAGAACGTGGAGACGCGGCCACGGGTGCGATCGAACAGCTGGTCGGGCACGACCACATCCAGCGGCTTGAGCTCCTCGCGCAGGCTGCCCACGGCGCTGGCCGAGAGCAGGTACCGCACGCCCAGCGCCTTCATGCCCCAGATGTTGGCGCGGAAGTTGATCTCGCCCGGCAGGATGCGGTGACCACGCGCGTGCCGCGGCAAAAAGGCGACCGGCACGCCGCCGATCTCGCCGAGGAAGAAGGAGTCGCTAGGCGCCCCGAACGGGGTGTCGATGCGGACTTCGCGCGCCTTGTCGAGCAGCTCGTAGAAGCCCGACCCGCCGATCACGCCGACCGCGGCAGATTCGCCGATGCCCGTCACCGCTCCCTCCCCCTTCTTTGGCCACCGGAACGGGAGTATACAGGCATCCCTCAAGGCGACAAACTGCGACCGGCGGTGGTAGTCTTCTGGGCTGTCCGCCACGGCCGTGCGACCAAGGAGTGAACGGTGCCAAAGAACAAGGTTGTCCCCATCGAGGAGGCGATGTCCCACATCAAGAGCGGGATGAGCATCGCCGTGGGCGGCTTTATCGGCCAAGGCGATCCACTGACGCTCATCGACCACCTGAAGACGATGGACGTCAAAGACCTGACGATCTACGAGAACGACGCCGGCTTCCGCGAACGCGGCAACGTGGAACTGGTGAAGCAGGGCAAGATCAAGAAGATCGTCGCCAGCCACGTCGGCACGACGCCCGAGATCGGCAAGGCAATGAACGAGGGCCGGCTGGAAGTCGAACCTACGCCCCAGGGAACGCTCGCCGAGATGATGCGCTGCGGCGGCGCCGGCTTGGGCGGCTTTCTCACGCCGACCGGCGTGGGCACGGTCGCGGAAGAGGGCAAGCAGCTGATCGAGCTTGACGGCCGCACATACATCCTCGTGCCGGCTCTCAAGTGCGACATCGCCATCGTCCGCGCTCACTCCGGCGACACCTGGGGCAACCTCATCTATCGTGGCACGTCGCGCAACTTCAACGTGCCCGCGGCGATGTGCGCCGAGTACACCATCGCCGAGGTCGAGAACCTCTACACGCTCGGCGAGCTCGACCCCAACGCAATCCACACGTCAGGCATCTTCGTCGATGCGGTGGTGCGCGCCAACGTCGAGTACTGCACGATCAAGGAGGAAAAGTACAATGGCTGACGCCAAGACCATCATCGCCGCGCGCGCCGGCCGCGAGCTCAAGGACGGCCAGATCATCAACCTCGGCATCGGCCTTCCCACCCTCATCGCCAACTTCGTGCCCGAAGGTGTCGACGTCGTCATCCAGACCGAGAACGGCGCCATCGGCGTGGGACCGGCACCCGATCCCGGCTGCGAGGACCGCGACCGCGCCAACGCCGGCAACCAGCCCATCACGCTCAACCCCGGCGGCAGCTACTTCGACTCCTTCACGTCCTTCACGATGATCCGCGGTGGGCACGTGGACGCCACGTTTCTGGGCACCTTGCAGGTGGACGAAGAGGGCAACATCGCCAACTGGATCGTCCCCGGCAAGATGTTGGCCGGCATGGGCGGCGCCATGGACCTGGTCACGGGTGCCAAGGTGGTGACCATCGTCACCGAGCACTGCGCCAAGGACGGCACGTCCAAGCTCATGAAGAAGTGCAC
>PMKX01000201.1 GCA_003158705.1 Actinomycetota bacterium | reverse complement strand
TGCTCAACTACATGGCGCTGTACGCCATCAGCATCCTCACCGCTGTGTTCCTGGAGGTCGTGCAGGGCAAGTCGGCCGGTCTTACCGGCTGGATCATGCTCGGCCAACCCGGTGTGCAGGCCCTGCTCAGCCCGCTGAGCGGTCGTCTGAGCGACAGGGTCGGCTCACGCCTGCTCAGCACGAGCGGCATGGTGATCATTGCCGCGGGCATGGTGCTGTTGGCGACGATGCCCGCCGGAGTCGGGATCCCCCGCGTGGTAGCGAGCCTGGCCCTCGTCGGCCTCGGTTTGGCCGCCTTCAGCGCCCCCAACACATCGGCCATCATGGGCAGTGTGGGGCGCAGCCAGCTGAGTGTGGCGAGCGCGTTTTTGGGCACGATGCGCGTGACCGGCCAGGCACTGAGCGTGGCCGTGCTCGCCGGCATCGCCGCCAGCAAGCTCGGCCGGCTCGGCGGCCGCGTCTTGTACTCGGGCGGCCATGGCGCCGGCAGTCACGCGCTCGCGCTCTTGGCCGCGACCCACTACGCACAGGGCTATAGGATGGCCATGGTGACGGGCGCCGGTCTGGCGCTGGTGGGCGCCGTCGCCTCGCTCACCCGCGGCGCTCACGCTGCGCAAGGCTGAGCGCCGCGCCGCTCGGGCGCATGAGTGCGATGAGCCGGCCCGCCGCAGTCGCCCGGACTGCTCGGGCTTGAGCGTCGGAGGAGTCTTCATGGGTGCCGCGGCGCTGGCCTCTCGCGTCCACCTTTGCCCGGCACGGCACCGTGATGGTACTGTCTGCTGGGGTCGGTGGTCTGCAGAAGGAGGCGACAGCGGCGATGAGCGAGCACTCTGACATGACTCCGAGCGCAGCGGCGGGTTGGTATGCGGATCCTCTCGGCCGTCACGAGAGGCGCTACTGGGACGGCGCGGCTTGGACGGACCACATCGTGGACGGTACCACGCAAGGCACAGATCCGGTGAGCGGCCCGCCGGTGGCGACTGGGCAGGCCGCTCAAACGGCCTCGGCCGCTCCGGCTGCGGTCGTCCCGGCGACACCGCGCCCCGGTCGCTCGGCCAATCGAGTCGCCGGCTGCGTGATTGCCGCGGCCGGCGGCGCGGCCATGATCGCGGGCACCTACTTGACCTGGGTCTCCGCCAGCGTCGGCATCAGGGCCACGGGCTGGGACTACTACCGCATGCAGTCGCAGATGCACGCGGGCGTCTTCATGACCGCCGGCAGCATGTTCACCAAGACCAGCCCATTGCTGACCGGCCTGACGACGCTCATCGTCGGCATCGCCATCGTGGTGCTCGCCCTCATGATTCTGGCCTTGCCGGCTTCCCAGGCTGCTACCGGTCAGACGAGGAAACGTGATGTCAATCCGGTGCTGGCCGCGCTGGTCCTGCTGCTCGCGGTGTGCGCTCTCGTGGGTGGCGTCTGGAACCTGGTCACCTATTTCACGACAGGCCCTCACAGCGGCGTCTCCGCTGGGGCGGGACTCTACGTTGTTGCGGCGGGCGGCATAGCCGGGCTCTCCGGGTTGGTGCGCGCCGTCTCGCATCGGACGGTCGTCTAGAACCCCCTGGAGCGTCGCTCCGTCTTTCTTCGGGAAGAGGCGCCCCCGAGCCCGTAGCCATGCCTCTGCGAGTTAGCAGGACGCGGGCAGGAGGTAGCGAAGAAGACGGCGAAGAGAACGACAGAGCCCCCCAGAGGAGGTCCCCTCTCCTCAAGTGGCCCGGCGCCGACACGAAGGGGTGTCGGCGCCGGGCCACACACTTTCCGCCACAACTCACATCTCGTCTCGCTGTTGCATCTGCGCTATGCTTCGTTGGGTCAGCGCCACACACGTCTTCGCGCGAAGGAGGCGACCATGCGACCGACGGAGACTCTCTCCCGAGAGCACGCCTTGGTGATCCTTGTGACCAAGGAGGCGGAGCAAGAGGTCCGGTACATGCGCGACACGAGCGAGTACCGCAAGGAGGAGGTCGGCGAGCTGGTCGACTTCTTCGAGTTCTTCACCGAGGCCTGCCACGACCCCAAAGAGGAGCGCATCCTCTTTGCGCGTCTCTGCAAGCGGGGCCTGAGCCGAGACACCGGCATCTTGGCGCAGTTCTACCGTGAGCACGAGGAGTTCACTACACGCCTGCGGGACATCGAGCGCTGGTTGCGCAAAGACCAGAAGGAAGGCCCTCTGCCGGTGGCCGAGCTCGCCGAGCAGCTCGACGCATACCTCAATCTCATGCGTTCACATGTCGCCCGCGAGAGCGAGCACCTGTTCGCCCTGGCGGACGGCATGCTCACCGACGAGGACCAGGAGGAGCTCGAGCGCGCCTTCGAGGCGGTCGAGTCCGAGGAGGTCGCGGAGGGCATACACGAGAAGTATTCCGAGCTCGTCCGCCTCTTGGCCGGCCGCCCCACGGAGACACTGCTCAAGGAGCACAAGATCTGCAGGTTGGTCCTCGATGCGGCGGAGCGTGAGGTCGAATCGAGCCGGGTGACCGGCCACGTGAACGTCGAGAACATCGACGGGCTGGTTGACTTCTTCCACTTCTTCACCACCGAGTGCCACGAGCCCAAGGAAGGGCAGCTGCTGTTTGGCAAGCTGGCCCAGCGAGGTGTGAGCACCGAGGACGGCCTGCTGGCCGAGCTCATCCAGGAGCACCGCGGCCTGGGCGAACACCTGAAGTCGATGGAGGGTCACGTGGGCAAGGCACGCAGCGGCGGACGCAAGGCCGTGAGTGTCTTTCTCGACGACAGTGACGCCTATGTCACGCTCATGCGCGCGCACATGGCCAAGGAGGAGGAGCTTCTCTTCCCGATGGTGTGCCACGTGTTGACACAGCGTGACCACGAGGAGCTTGCCCGAGCCTTCGAGTCGGTCGAGTGGGAGGAGATCCTCGAGGGTGTGCACGAGAAGTACTTCGATCTCGCGCACCGGTTGGCGATCACGTAGCCCGTCTCGGCCCAGGCGTGCCGCCGCGGGCGGCCAGGCTGGGTCAGGTGCCGCCGAGCAGGTGGCCGAAGTCGCCCGTGCCCCACGGGGAGGCAGCCACCGCGTGAGCGACCGCCAGCGCGTCGTTGCCCCTGCTCAAGGCCGCGAGGATGCCCCCGTACAGCCCGTTGCGAAGTGTAGCGATGGTAGCGCGGAAGCCCTGGGCCCAGTTCACATAGGCCTTGACGCCGACTGAGTTCATGGCCGCGGCGCCGGGCTCCGGCTGCGTCGTGTTGAGCGGGTTGAAGTGGGCGCCGTTGTGCCAGTGTCCGCCTTCAGCCATCTCCCAGGCCGTGATGGCGGCCAGATTGTCGGTGGTCGTGGGCATGCCGAGCTGAGTCAGCAGCGCCCGCGCCCAGGTGAACGGCGTGTAGGCGCCGTGGTCGGCTGACGCCATGGCCCGCAGGGCGGCCCGCTGACGGGCGATGACCGTCTTGATCTTGCCGACAAGATCGTCGAGCACTGCTTGTCGTTGGGCGATGTTGTCACTCATCAGGGCGCGCTGGGCGGCGATCTCAGTCTCCAAGACGAGTGCGTTCTGCCGCTGCCCGCTCTGAGTGTGCTCCAGATTCTGCGTCTGGCCGGTGAGCTGCGTGAGGCGCTGCGCGCTGCGCGCGTCCTGCTCACTCAGTGACCGGAAGAAGGTGAGCTGAGTCTCGACGTCGGTGAAGCTCTGCATGTTGGCAAGCACGTCGGCCCAGCCGTAGTCGCTCATCTTGTACATGGCCACGAGGCGCTGACTGGCAAGCTGCTTCTCGTGGTCGAGCTTCTGTTGCAGGTCGTCGAGCTGCAGCCGCGTCGTCCCGAGGTCCGCCGTCAGCTGGTCGAGTTGTGCGCGGGCAGCCTGGTACCGGCCTGAGATCGCGGTCATCTCGGCCTCGAGGCCATGTATCTGAGTGCGCGCTGAGGCAGCCGCCTTCTGCAGATCCTGCAGGGAGGACCCGCCGGCAGCCGCTGCGGTCGCCGGCGACTGGGTGGCGCTGGCGGCGGGGAGGGGGCAGGCGAGGAGGGCGGC
>PMKX01000039.1 GCA_003158705.1 Actinomycetota bacterium | reverse complement strand
CGAGAGCGACGAGAGCGACGAGAGCGACGCGGGCGACCGGCAGCCGACCGGCCTGGTGCGCGATCCGTCCTCGCATGTCGACACGCTGCTCGCCCTGACCGACCTGGTCAACGAAGATCCCGAGGGCGCCGTGCGCCAGGTCGCCGGCGAGCTGCGCGACCTCACCGACTCTCGCCTGAGCGCGATCTACCTCCTGTCCGACGGCGTGCTCGTGCCGCTCGCCGTCTGCTCGGGCGGAGAGTTCCTGTTCGGACTCGGGGCCTGCACCTGTCGCCTGGGCGACCACCCGGACGCGGCGGCCGTGCTCGATGCCGGTCTGCCTCTCGCGCTGCGCGACTACGGGCGTCCGTCCTACCGGCGCGGCGCCGCGGGTGCCGGCGACGACGACGGTCGGTATGCGTCGGCGCTGCTGCTGCCCCTGGCCGCCCGCGGCGAGGCGATCGGCCTGGTCGAGCTGTGCGACACGGCGCCGCGCGACTACGTCGCGCGGCGCAGCATCGCCGAGCAGCTGGCGAAGGTGGCGGCCGGCGCCGTGCTGCTGGTCGGCGAGCGCCGCCGTCTGGGGGCCCGCGAGCGCGTCGCCGCCGAGCTCATCGAGCTCGGCGACGCCGTGGTCCGCGCCGGCACACTCCCCGAGCTCGTGCCGCCGATCGCGGCGCTGCTCCTGGCCTCGGTCGAGGNNTGGCCTTCGAGGCCCGGGCGGCGAAGGTCTTCTCGCCCGACGACGGGCTTGGTCCGGCGCCGTTCGCCGCCGAGGTGTCGCGAGACCGCGGGTATCGCAGCATGCTCTCGCTGCCGCTTGTGGCCGACGGCCGGTTGCTCGGCTGTGTCGACCTCCACGATCGCCGCGACCGCGACTTCGGCGAGGCACTCGACTTCGCGCGCGGCGTCAGCGCGCTGCTCGCCGGCGCGTTCCACAAGGCGGTCATCGTGGAGGAACTCGAGCAGCGCGCCGCCGATCTACGCACGATGTTCGACGTCGGCGAGGCGCTCGTCACGGCGGCCACCCTCGAGGCCACGCTGCACGCGGTGGCGCGCGCCGCGGCCGTCGCTCTCGAGCTGCCTGTCTGCGTCGTCGACGAGTACGTCGAGGAGATCGACAGCCTTGTCACCCGGGCGCTCTACGAGACGCAGCCCGACGAGGACTACTCGGGGCTCGGCGTGCCGACGCGGCTCGACGAACAGCCCGGCGACCGGGCGATCCTCGAGGGCGGCGTCGTGGTGATCGAGCAGATCTCCGATCGCGATCTCAACCAGGCGACGCGCGACTCCATGGAACGCCAGGGAGAGAAGACCTGCCTGAACGTGCCGCTCAGGGTGGGCGGAGAGCCGGTCGGAGAGCTCGTGATCATCGAGGTCCAGCAGGAGCGGCACTTCACCGACGAGGAGCGCGTGCTGGCGCGGGCGCTCGGCGAGCAAGCTGCCGTGGCCATCCAGCACGCCAAGCTCTACCGCCGCCAGCAGGAGCAGAATCGGCGCCTGGTGGCGCTGCTCGAGACGAGTCGCGCGCTGGCGGCGGCACTCGACACACGGGCGTTGCTGACGCGGGTCCGCGACGAGGTCGCGACTCTGCTGTCTCTGCCCAGTGAGGCCGTCGACGTGTGCCTGCGCGACGGCGACGGCGGCTACGTGTCGCTGGCTGCGCTGGCGGCCGGCGAGGAGGATCTCGGCGAGTCGCCGGCCGACGGCATCTCGTCGGCTGCGGCGCCCGACGAGGTCGTCCGGCGCGCGTTCGAGGGGCTGTGCCCGGCCCGCGGCGACGGCGAGGCAGGCGGAGCGCGCGTCGTCGTGCCCTTCGTGCTCAAGAACGTCGTCGAGGGCTACGCCGATATCGCGGCCGACCATGACCGCCCGATCGGCGATGACGAAGTGGAGCTGGTGCAGATCCTCGCCGGCCAGGCGGCGGCGGCCATCGACAACGCTCGCCTCTACCACCAGATCGAGCTGCAGGCGATCAAGGACGGCCTCACCGGTCTGTACAACCACCGCTACTTCTACGAGCGCCTGTTCCAGGAGTTCGCCCGTGCGCAGAGGTACGGCGTGCCGCTCTCGCTGCTCATGCTCGACATCGACGACTTCAAGCAGTTCAACGACGAGTTCGGCCATCAGGTCGGCGACCAGGTGCTGGCCGAGGTCGCCGCGATCCTCTCCTCGCAGCTGCGCATCGGTGTGGACATCGCCGCCCGCTACGGCGGCGAGGAGTTCGTGGTGCTGCTGCCCAACACACCGCGCGGCGGCGCCGAGGTGGTCGGCGGCCGCCTCAAGCGGGAGGTCGAGCTCATCGTGGCGGCGACGCCCGAGTCCGGCGAGCGCGTCGCAGAGGCGCCGCCGCGGCAGTCTGAGGGCGCCGCGCTGGTCGGCGAGCGCATCCGCCACACCATCGAGGTGGCGCCGCTCTCGGCGCCGGACGGGCGCGTGACCGCTCACGTGACGGTCAGCATCGGCCTGGCCACCTTCCCGGAGGCGGCCGGCAGCCCGGACGAGCTGGTCGGCAACGCCGACAAAGCCATGTATCTCGCCAAGCGCTTGGGCAAGAACCGGCTGGAGGTGTTCTCCTACTGATGGCCGCCAAGCCGCCAGGTGCGCAGACGCGTGACCTCGATGCCGTCGTATACGAGGTCGGGATGTCGCTGGCCGGCAGCCTCGTGCTGGAGGAGGTTCTCACCACCGTCGTGAGACGGATCGCCGAGGCGATGGATGTGTGGTCGTGCGCGATCCACGACTACGACGAGGAACGGCGCACGCGCACCTGCGCGGCCTTGTGGACGCGTGAGCCCACCCAGGAGGATATCGGCTGGGTCGGCCACGTGATAGATCTCAACGAGCGGCCGTCGTGCGCCGCGGTGATCGACACGCGGCGGCCGGTCGAGGCGTACGTCGATGACCAAGCCATTGACCCGGACGAGCGCGCCACCATGGAGCGAACGGGCGAGAAGGCGACCCTCGACGTGCCCCTGATCTACGGCGACAAGGTCATCGGCGTGCTGGGCGTGGTCGAGACGCGCCGGCTGCGCCGCTTCACCGACGACGACAAGGAGTTGCTGCTCCGCCTCGCCCAGCCGGCGGCCATCGCGATCCACAACGCGCGCATGTTCCGCCGGCAGGAGGAGCGCGCTCGGCGTCTGACGGCGCTGCTCGGGTCGAGTCGTGCCCTCACGGCGACCGTCGAGCAGGGCGAGGTACTGAGCACGGTCGCCAGCGAAGCAGTCGCGGCCCTGGCCGTGCCGCGCAGCGCGATCCTCGTGTTCCGCCCGGAGCTGGACGCTCTGGTCCTGGAGACGATGTGTGAGCGCGGCGAGCACGGGTCGGGCACGCACGACGGCCTGCACACGATCCATGAGCTTGGCGAGTGCCCGGGCGAGCGCGCCATCCTGGAGGGCGGCGTCGTGGTCGAGGAGCACCTCTCCGACGATGCGCTGGCGGCCGACCGCCGTCTGGCGCTGGAGGCATGGGGCGTGGATGCCTGCCTGAGCGTGCCGCTGGCCTTCGGTGGCCGCCCGGTGGGCATTCTGCGTCTCGGCGGCTTCGAGCAAGACCGCCACTTCAGCGACGCCGAGCTCGAGTTCATCAGCGGCCTCGGCGAGCTCGCCGGTGTGGCCATCAACAACGCTCGCCTGTTCCGCTCCCAGCGCGAGCAGAGCGAGCGTCTGGTCGGCCTCTTCGAGACCAGCCGCCGCTTGGCCTCGTCGTTCGACGCCCACGACGTCGTGGCGCACACCGTGCGCGAGCTGTCGGCGCTGTTCGGCGGGTCGGCTGCCGAGGTGGAGGTGCGCTTGCGCAACGGCGAGGGCCAGTACGTGCCGTCGCAGATCGCCTTGGCCCAAGACGGAGAGGCGGTCGAGGGGCCGGTCGACTTCGGTCAGCCCGGCGACCTCGAGCTGCGCGCCGTGACGGAACACGTGACCGTCCGGGGCCGGGAAGACGGCGGTTCGGCACTGGTGGTGCCGCTGGTCGTCAAAGAGCACGCTGAAGGCTATGTGGTGGTGCGCACCGCCAAGCCGCGCGAGTTCGCCGAGAACGAGACCGAGGTGGTGCAGATCATCGCCAACCAAGCGGCGGTGGCGCTCGAGAACGCCGGCCTGTACGGGCGCATCGAGCTCCTGGCCATCACCGACGGCCTGACCGGCCTCTACAACCACCGCCATTTCTACGAGCGTATGCACCAGGAATGTGCTCGTGCGCTGCGCTACAAGCTGCCGCTGTCGCTGCTCATGATCGACATCGACGACTTCAAGAAGTTCAACGACGAGTACGGCCACCCGCTCGGCGACCAGGTGTTGCGCGACGTGGCCGAGATGCTGCAGACCAACGTGCGCCGCGGCGTGGACATCCCTGCTCGCTACGGCGGCGAGGAGTTCGTCATCATCCTCCCGTACACGGCCGGTAGCACGGCCGTGGGCGATCGGCGGCGCGTGCCCGGCCCCGAGGGGCCGACGGGGCCGCCGCCGGCCGGCTCAGGGGCCAGCGTGGTCGGCGAGCGCATCCGGCGCGACATCGAAGAGGCCCTGTTCCCCGGCCACGGCGGACGTCGCAGCGCGCACATCACAGTGAGTGTGGGCGTGGCCGGGTTCTCCGGGCAGGCTCTCAGCGCCGACGAGCTGGTGCGCCACGCCGACAAGGCCTTGTACGCGGCCAAGCACAAGGGCAAGAACCGGCTCGAAGTGTCTGAGTAGCCGAAGCCGGCTCACGGGAGCTCGGTCGGAGGCTCAATCGGAGCCGAGGGCGGCCAGTGAGTCGAGAGCCTCCGGCGAGCCGTGCACGACCGCGGTAGCCGCCCCCTCCACCCTGGCCGTCATGCCGTCCACGAAGTAGCGCGCCACCAGCAGCTTGCGGGCGTCGTGCTGGGCGGCGCGCAGCAGTAGATAGGCGCAGACGAGGTCGACGGCCATCTCTACCAGGCGCCGCGCGTGGTAGTCGCGGAAGCGGACGTCGTCGAGCTCGCGCACGCGGGCGACGGCCTCGGCCCAGCGGGCGCGGGCAGCGCACACACGCGTCAGAAGCTCCGGTGTGGCGGCCAAGTCCTCGCCGTCGTACTCGTCCAGCCGGTCGGCCATGGTGCCCGAGAGCACGCCGCCGATGGCCGCCACCACCTGCAGCTGCGTCGTGCCCTCGTAGATGTTGGTGATGCGTGCGTCGCGGGCGTGGCGCTCCACGGCAAAGTCGCGCATGTAGCCTGAGCCGCCGTGTACCTGCAGAGCGTCGTAGGTGACGTGATTGGCCATCTCGGTGCTGCAGGCTTTGCACAAGGGCGTGAACAGAGCGGCCAGCCGGGTGTACTTCTTGAGCTCGCCGCGCAGCTCTTTGTCGGGCTCCGCCTCGTCCTCCACCTTGCGCTCCAGGCCCTCCTTGAGATCGACGATCAGGGCCGTCTCGTAGAGCAGCGCCCGCGAGGCTTCCAGGGCCACCTTCATGTCGGCGAGCATGGCCGCCACCGGCGTGAGCCGGTCTATGGGACCGCCGAACTGGACGCGTTCGCCAGCGTACTTGGCCGCGGCCCGGTAGGCCGCCTCGGCGATGCCTTGTGCCTGCGCCGCGATGGCCAGGCGAGCGCCGTTCATGAGGCTCATCACGTAGGTGGTGAGCCCGCGCCGGCGTTCGCCCACCAGCAGCGCCGGCGCGTCTGTGAACTGCAGCTCGCACGTAGGCGAGCCGTGAATGCCGAGCTTGTCCTCCAGGCGGCGTATCTTCATGTGCTCGTCGCGCTCGTACAGGAACATGCTCAGGCCGCGGGCGTCGCCGGAGCCCTCCTCGCTGCGCGCCAGCACCAGGCTCACCTGGCCGCAGCCGTTGGTGATGAAGCGCTTCACGCCGTTGAGATACCAGCGGCCGTCCTCGCCTTGGGTCGCCTTGAGCTGCACGCTCTGCAGGTCGCTGCCCGCTTCGGGCTCGGTGAGCGCCATGGACCCGGTCACCTCGCCGCGGGCGAAGCGCGGCAGATACGCTTGTTTGATCTCGTCGCCGGCGAACTTGTCGATGGTGCCGGCGATGTCTTGCAGGCCGAAGATGTTCATCAGGGCGGCATCGGCTCGCGAGACGATCTCGAGCACCATGACGGAGACGGTGATGGGCAGGTTGAGGCCGCCGTAGCGGCGCGGCAGGATCATGCCCATCAAATCGGCCTGTCGCAGCCGCTCCAGGGCCTCGTCGATGCCGGGCGCATAGCAGACCTCACCTTCGGCGAGGGTGCTGCCCTGGCGGTCGATCTCCTCGGCGCGCGGGGCCACGAACTCGCCGGCGATCTCGCCGGCGATCTCCAGCGCCCGCCGGTACGAGTCGCGGGCGTCGCGCAGGTCGCGCGGCGCGTAGGTGAAGTCGCGGGCCTGGGCGTAGTCGTCCTCGCGCAGGGCGACGACGCGCGCCAGGTCGAGGTGCTCGAGCTGGAAGGCAAGGTCGGCGTTGTCGCTGAAGAAGTTGGTCATGCGCCCGTGCCTGCCGCGCCGCCATCCCCGACGCCTGCCTCGCAACCGATGTCACCTTTCGCCTTGTAGGCGCGCAACAGTCGCGGGATGACGTCGTGGAGGTCGCCGACGATGCCGTAGTGGGCGANNCCGGTCTGGCCCACCTGGTGCTCGGGGCCGACCCAGCCGCCGTCCATGGCGGCGCGCGAGGCACCGACCACGCCGCCCAGCGTCTCCGCCAGCTCGTGGACGAGGGCCCAGCCGTCGCGCGAGCCCACGCCGGCGCCGCCGGCGACGACGATGCGCGCGCCCTTGAGGTCCACACGCTTCTCTTCTTGCACGCGGCGCACGAGGCGCACCGCGAGGTCGTCGTCGGCGAGCAGGATGGGGCCGGCGGGGTCGTCGGCGCCTGCGCCGCGTGCCACCTGCACCCGGACGACCTCGCCGCGGCGGTTCGCATCGGGCGCCGGCAGGCGCATCACGCCCTCGCGCACACTGGCCATCTGCGGCCGGTGCTCGGGACTGACGATGGTGGCGATGATGTTG
>PMKX01000229.1 GCA_003158705.1 Actinomycetota bacterium | reverse complement strand
AGCGGCCGGCGCCCCCGAAGCCGCGGCCTATGGACGACTAGGCGGACCCGACCGCCCGGCAGCGAGACGCTGCCCGAAGTGAACAACGAGGGGGGCGGGGCGCGCTACGCGCCCCGCCCCCCTCGCCGCACCTGCTTTCAAAGTGACGGCAACTCTGCAAATCCGTGGCGCTATGTGCAGAGTTGCGCCGGCTTTGCAAAATGCTCGAGGCGAGATCCGTCGCTACGGCGCTACTTGTTCTGCGAGGCGAAGATCAGCGACGGGTTGCCGCCGGCGTCGTAGAGCGTCAGCGTGTCGGCGGCCATCTTGCAGGACCGGGCCTGGCCGAGGAGCGTCTGGTACGCGCTCTCGGCACGCATGGCCGGCTCCGGGCCTGCCATCTCCGTGCTCGCGATCGGCCCCAGCGAGAAGGAACCGTCCGGGCCGAGCTTGTACGGCCCGCTGTAGCTGTTGACGGCGCTCGTGCCCGAGATCTGCCCGTTGGCGAAGTTCGCCGTGATGGTGAAGTCGGCGGGGTTGAGCGAGTTGAGCGTCCACCCGGTGAGCTTCCAGTGCGTTCCGTCCAGGGAGCCGGCCTGAGGCGAGCCGCCCGGGGGCGAGCTGTTCTTGGGCGAGCCGGCGTGCTGCGAGCAACCGGCCAGAGCGACGAGCGACACGGCGATGAGAACGATCGCGGCTTGGCGCTTAGGCGCCCAAGATCTCATTCAGTCCCTCCATGACTCGCGCCACTTCCTCGGGTGAGACCGCCCCGAGCTTGCCGCCTATGCGCTCCACCGAAAGAGTGCGGATCTGGCTGATCTTGATCCACGAGGGCTTGGGCAGTCGTGTGGAACCCAGCTCCAAGGTGAGAGGGAAACCCGCTCGCTGCGGCTGACTCGTGAGCGCGACCGCGATGACCGTGCCCGAGCGTTCGTTGAACACGTCGGCGCTCAGGATGAGGACAGGCCGCCGGCCCGACTGCTCGTGGCCGCGGGTCGGGTCCAGGGCGGCCCAACGGACCTCGCCCCTCAGTATTCTGGCCACTCGGCCAGCTCCCCGCCCATACCTTCCTCGGCCAGAGCCTGTTCGCAGCCCCGGTCCAGCTTGGCACACTCCTGCGCCAAGCGGCTGTGAGCCAGTCGAGCCAGCTTGTCGTCGAGCGCTTCCTGGATGGCCTGGCTGCGGTTCGGGAAACGGTGGTCGCGCACCAGCCGGTCCACCGCGCCGAGCGTCTCCTCATCGAGCGTGATGGCTATCTTCGCGCGTCCCATGGTGCACCTCCAGGTATGATGTTACGTCATACCACGGGCGCTTTCAAGGCTCACATTCGCTGGGAGAGGTGGACTTAGCCGTCAGCCCGGCCTACTCCGCCGGCGCCATCTGTACGCGGTTCTTGCCGCGGCTCTTGGCGAGGTACAGGGCTTTGTCGGCGTCGCTCACCAGGCCGTTCACGTCGGTGCTGGCGCCGGCGTGCACGGCCACACCGATGCTCACGCGCACGCCGCCAAGCACCTGGCCGTCGGCGGCCGTGAAGGTCATCTTCTCGATCTTGCGCCGCAGGCGGTCGGCCACGTCGGCGGCCGGAGCGGCGGTGTTGGGCAGAATGACGGCGAACTCCTCGCCGCCGTAGCGGCAGGCGGCGTCCACGTCGCGGCGCATCTCGGCCGCCAGTACGGCGGCCACGGCGCGCAGCGCCTCGTCGCCGGTCTGGTGGCCGTAGTCGTCGTTGAAGCGCTTGAAGTCGTCGATGTCCGCCATGAGCAGCGAGACGGGTGTGCCGTAGCGCCGGCTGCGCGCTACCTCGGACTGCAGGCGGTCGAAGAAGTAGCGGTGGTTGTAGAGCCCGGTAAGGCCGTCGTGGATGGCCTGTTCCTCTATCTGGTGGTAGAGGTGGGCGTTGTGGATGGCTATAGCGGCCGTGCTGGCGAAGGCGATCATGAGCTCCTTCTCCACGTCGTCCAGGTGCAGCGGCCGCTCGGTGCTGCTCACCGAGAGCAGCCCCATGATCTGGTCGCCGAACAGCAGACCTACCTCGAGCACGCTCTTCTCGCCCCACTCTTGCATCTCGGCCACCAGCTCCGGGTCGGCCCCGGCGAGGTTGCCGTTGACGGCGTGATACTCGACGATGCTGCGCTGCTCGAAGGCGCGGCGGAAGTACGGGTGCTCGGCCAGCGAGTACACGGTGCCGACGAACTTGGCGGCTCCTTCGGGGTCGTCGCGCATGATGGACCACACGGCGGTGATCTCGTCACGCTCGGCGGAGTAGGTGTAGATATCCACGGAGGTGAGGCCAAAGGCCTTCTCGACGCCCTTGCAGACGAGGCCCATGACCTCGTCCAGCACCAGGCTGGTCGAGAGCGCCCGGCTGGCCTCCAGCAGTGCCATGAAACGTTGCTTGAGCAGCCCCGGGTCGGCCTCGAGCGCGGCGCCGGCTGCCGGCTCGGCTGCTGCGTCGGGTGAGGCGGCGGCTGCCTTGTCTGGTGCGGACGGTGGCGGCGACTTCTTGGCTGTCATCTGCGGAGCCCCCTGATGGTGGCGTATGACGTGGCCACTATATCAGGAAGCGCCGGCGGGGCCGCGTGGGATGAGTGGCGGCAGGGCCTAGCCTACGGCAACGTGAGCCGGCGCTCGGTGCGCCAGACTCGTACCACGCGCAGCAGCCGCTCGCCAACCTCAGCAACATGCTGCTGTGCATACCAGGCGCGGATCGCCTCCAGATCCTCGACAGCCGAGGCAGCGAAGGTGATGCGCCGCTGGCGCGGCATGTCAGGTCAGACCGAGACGCTGCTTGACCGCGCCGAGGTCTGTCTCACGGCCCTCTTCGAGGTCCATCAGACCCTGGACGACACCGCGCAGAAACGCTCGCTCCTCGGTCGCTGCCTCAAAGTCGGCCAGCGCCTGCACGACCGCCACACCGCGACCGCGGCTGGTGAGCAACACAGGCCGGTGCGTCTCGTCGACCTGGTGCACGACCTTGCCTGGGTTGACCCTCATCTGGGTCAGCGGGACGACATCCTCAGAGAACCTGGTGGCGCGCATGGTTCCTCCGCTCAACGACTGTGTGGGGGCGCGAGGCGGTGCAACGGCCTCAGGCGCTCTTGGCCCGCACCACGACGTCGACCTCGCAGTCGAGGACTTGCAGGAGGGCCAGAAGTTTGTCGACCGACTTGTGGTAGTTGGTGGGGTCGATAAGCCGGTAGAACTGCGCCGGCGACGTGCCCAGCCGGCGGATGATCTCGCGCTTCGAGAGCGGACTCGCCTCGAGGCGCTCGAGGGCCTCCACGGTGAGCTTGTGGAGCAGCAGGTCGCGCATGTAGCCGGGTTCCTCGTTGTAGTCGAGGACTTGCTCGACGTGCACAAAGCCTTCCGCCCCTGACGCCAGTAGGTACGTGAAGGCTTCGCGGCCCAGCTCAGGGTCGATGTACAGTTTGGCCAGCGGGTCCGCCGCGGTCGGCACGGGGTCGGCCTTGCTGTAGGGGAACGGCCACTGCCCGCGGAGCGTCTTGACCTCGAAGACCCGCTTTCGGTTGTTGGCGATGACCGATGTGATCTTCACAAGAGGATGTTACCTCCAGTGGTAACGCTTTGCCACCATTGTCATCCTTGACGTGTCGGCAGGCCCGCGGAATCATGAGGGTGAGGACCACGGAACACCCAGGGAAGCCTCGACGACCGCATCCAACGCCTGCGCTGGCGGTGGCTTCGAAGCCTCTGAACGAGGCGTTATGGGATACGCTATAGTGTACGGTAAAGCGTATCGTCCTGGAGGTCGAAATGCCGCACTTGCGCCCATCCACCGATGTCCATCCCGTCACGGAGTTCCGCGCCCACACTTCGGCGCTCATCGAGCAGGTCCAAACGACTAAGCGCCCGGTCATCCTCACACAGCACGGCCGGAGTGCCGCCGTGCTGCTCGACGTCGGCATATACGAGGGGCTTCTCGATGAGATCTCCCTGCTGCGCGACGTGCGCACCGCCGAGGCACAGATCGCCGCCGGAGACACCATCCCGCATGAAGTGGTCGCCCAGCAGCTTCGGGAGCGCTATCTGAAGTGAGGGTCGTCTGGTCGCGGCAGGCGAGTGAGCAGTTCGCCGGGGCCTTCGCCTACTTGGCGGCGGAGCGCCCGGCGGTCGCACTGCGATGGCTGGAGCGAGTCCTCGAGCGCGTGGCGTCGCTTGCGGCGTTCCCCGACCAAGGGCGCCTAGTGCCGGAGTTGCAGCGTTCCGACATGAGGGAGCTGCTCATCCCTCCGTACCGGGTCATCTATCGCCGTGACGAGAGCGAGGTGATCGTCGTGACCATCCGCCATGAGCGTCGCGAGCTTGGCCATGACGACGCCGTGGGGTGAGACGGGTCCGGCTACCCTTTGCAGACTAGCGGGAACTAGCGGGAAGAACGAACTCAGCGCCCAAACCGGGGCGCTGATCTTCATACCAATAGTAGGCGGACTCGAGATCGTCGAACGCCGCTTCGAGAAAGCGAGTCTGGCCGACGCTCACCGACGACGAAGACGGTGCTTGGCGTCGGTCCAGCTCATGGTCTTGGCGTGGCCGCGGTCGAACTCGTCGAGCCGGCGGTCGAGCTCTTCTCGCTGCGCCGGCGTGACTGCAACCGTCTCTGGCCGGACGCGCAGACTCTCCCAAAGGTCTTCGATGAGGTGGAGGCGCTCTTCGGGTGGGAGCTTCTCGATGTCTATGGCAGGCGTACTCATGACTCGATGATACGACCTGAGAGTCGCTCAGCCAAGACCCTGGGCCTTGCCGGCGGCTGACGTTGAGGAGCGGTTCGGGTGGACGTTGCGCGCCGGTCTGGGCGACCTACTCGCCCGGCGCGACCTCGCCGTTCCCTACTCGCCCAACCCCGAGTGGCAGCGCAGCAGGTAGCGGTCGAACTGCGGCACCGTGAAGGCGGCGTAGCCGTAGCCGGGGGTGTACAGCAGGCCCTTGTCGATGAGTCTCGAGCGGATCGGGCCTGCTTGCTGGGCGGTGCGCCCGATGCGGCGGGCGACCTCGTCGGCTTTGTGCGGCTCCGGCCCTAGCTCGGCCATGGCGTACAGGTAGCGCAGCTCGAGCTCCGTGGTGCGCTCGGCGCGCACGCGGAAGAAGCTCTCGTCGAGCCTCGCCTCCACCAGCGGCAGCACCGACCGCACGTCGTCCAGCGTGACGGGGCTGGCGGAGGTCTCGTCCCAGACGATCCTGCCGTACTCCTGCAGAAAGTACGGGTAGCCCTGCGTGTACTCGACCACGAAGTCGACCGCCTCCGGCCGGAAGGCGATGCCGGCGGGCTCAGCCGGCAGCGTGAGCGCGTCACGCGCATCGCCCGTGGGGTCGAGCTCGGCGATGCGCACAAACCGGAAGAGGCGCTCGCTGTAGCTCTTGGCTTCGCCGGCCAAACGGGGTATGTGCGGCAGGCCGGCGCCGACCAAGGTGATCGGCAGGGCCCGGCGCGTGCACTTGTGCAGCGCCACTATGAGCGCCTCGAGCTCGGCCGGCTGCAGAAACTGGATCTCGTCGAGCAGGAAGATGACGCCCACGCCATTGTCCTGTGCCGCCTCGCCGATGGCGACGAACAGGTCGCTGAGGTCTTCGGCCAGGGCGCCGCTGTCGCCGACCCCGGCGAGCGCCTCCACGTCCAGGCCTGCCGTCACGGCGCCGTCGCTGCTGAAGCTGATGGTGAACGACTTGAGGATGGCGGCGGCTCTGAGCACGCGGTCGGTCCAGCGAGCCTTGGGGGCGATCTGCAGCAGCGCGCGCCGCACCTGCGCCGCCATCTTGGCGCCGAAGGGGGAGTTCTTCTCCACCTCCCACTCCACTGTGGCCCAGTCGCGGGCCTCGGCCTTCTCGCGGAACACGTCGAGCAGCACCGTTTTGCCCACGCCGCGCAGCCCGGTGATGATCATCGACTGCTCGGCGTAGCCGTGCTCCAGACGCTCGAGCAGGATGTCGAACGCCTCGATCTGCTTGTCACGACCGACCAGGGCCGGCGGCTTGGTGCCGGCGCCCGGCGCATAGGGGTTCTTGCGTGGGTCCATCGAGCTCCGTTTTCAGGTTAGACATACTTTATCGCGAGCCGATAAACTGTGTCTAGCCTGTCAATCTGGGGTTGGGTACGGCGGCGTTTTCCAGAACGGGCCAACCTTGACCAACTTCCGACCGCCCACTCCGGTAAGATTACCGTACGCACTGAGGTCCACGTTCAGGGGGGCGCATGTGAAGGTCCACACCATCCTTGACCAAATCGAATCCGGCGCCATGGCCTTACCTGAGTTCCAGCGCGGTTATGTCTGGAATCGCGAGCAGGTCCGTGGCCTCATGCACTCCCTTTATCGGAAGTATCCGGTCGGCAGCCTGCTTGTCTGGGTGACTACGGCCGACACAGCCAAGACTCGCGGCGACATCGAGCTAGCTCCCGGCACGGTCGACCTTCTGGTCGATGGGCAGCAGCGCATGACGACCCTCTACGGGCTCATCCGTGGAAAGTCACCAGAGTTCTTCGACGGCAACGCCCAGGCGTTCTCAGGGCTGCACTTCCACCTCGACGACGAGGTCTTTGAGTTCTATGCGGCAGCGAAGATGAAGGACAACCCCATGTGGGTCAGTGTGACCAAACTCATGCAGCAAGGGATTGCGCCGTTCACCATCGAGTTGCTCAACAACCCGGAAACGAAGGACAGCTTGGAGAGCTACATCGACCGGCTCAGCGCCATCACGAACATCGGCGACATCGAGCTCCACATCGAGAAGGTGACCGGCGCCGACAAGACCGTCGATGTCGTCGTCGATATCTTCAATCGCGTCAACAGCGGTGGCACCAAGCTCTCCAAGGGCGACCTTGCTCTGGCACGCGTCTGCGCCTCGTGGCCTCAGGCGCGCGGCGAGATGAAGAAGCGGTTGGCGAAGTGGCACAGCGCTGGCTACGACTTTCGGCTCGAATGGCTGATGCGCAACATCAACGCCGTGTCCACCGGTCGTGCTGACTTCGTAGCCTTGAAAGACGTGACCACGGAGCAGTTCAGCAAGGGCCTCAACGACGCCGAGAAGGCCATCGACTCGATTCTGACGCTCATTGCCTCGCGCCTTGGGCTCGACCACAGCGCCGTCCTCGGCGGCTCTGCCGCTCTGCCGCTCATGAGCCGCTACTGGATGCAGAGGGGTGCCAAGGCGCTCGACTACGCTGAGCGTGACAAGCTGCTGTACTGGTACGTGCACACGTTCTTGTGGGGGCGATACGCGAGTGCGACTGAGTCTGTCCTCCAGGAGGACCTCACTCTGATTGAGAAACCCGACGGCGGTCTCGACCGCCTGATTGAGCAGCTTCGCAAAAGACGCGCCGACCTGAGGGTCGCGCCGGAAGACCTCCTCGGCTGGAGCAGGGGCGCTCGCTTCTATCCGCTGCTGTACATGCTCACTCGAGTACACGGCGCGACGGATTGGGGCAGTGGGGTGACGCTGTCCAACCACCTGCTCGGCAAGACCAGTGGTCTCCAGTTGCACCACGTGTTTCCGAAGAGCCTGCTGTACAAGCACGACTACACGAGAGCGCAAGCCAATGCACTGGCGAACTTCACGTTCCTCACGCAGACGACGAATCTCGAAATCTCCGACAAGCCACCGGCTGAGTACCTGCCGGGGTACATAGAGAAGCACCCGGGTGCCGTCGAGTCGCACTGGCTGCCGACCGACCCCGAGCTGTGGAAGGTTGAGAACTACGAGGCGTTCCTCGAAGAGCGGCGGACGCTCCTTGCGGCGGCGGCGAACGGGTTCCTTGACAACCTCTTCTCAGGCCGGATTCCAGAGCCCGAAACGCCGGTGGATGCGTTGGCCGCAAAGGCGGCCGTGCCCTTTGGGGGCGTCGCATCAGAGGACGAGGAGAACCTGCTCGTCGACTTCAACGTTTGGGTTATCGATCAGGGCCTGGCCGAAGGCGAATTCACGTTTGAGCTCGCCGACGAGGCCAGCGGCGAGCCCCTTGCGGTGCTCGATCTGGCTTGGCCCGAGGGGTTGCAGCCTGGTCTCAGCAAACCCGTCGCTCTGCTGATCGACGAGCCGCCAGAGACCCTCGAAGCGGCCAATGCCGCCGGATACACGTACTTCACCGATCCCGCGGACTTCAAGGTCTACGTGAATGCGGACGTGCTTGGCTTGGAGCCGGAGGCCAACTAGCTAGTGCCCGCCAGGGCGGTAGAGAGGATTTCGTGACTCTGGTTGATGAGGGTGTCACCTGTGTTTGCGAGGTGGCCAGACGTGGACGCCATGGCAAGGTTGGCGAGTTTGGTTCAATCGGAGCCTCCGTCCTTCCGACGGTATAGGATTCCCTGTGCGCAAGTGGGTTCGCGCCTCCATGCGGTGGCGCGCCGGAATGGGGTCAAGGGGGCGACGACGGCGGATTCTACAGCCAGTCCACGACAGCGATGACCACCGCCTACCACGCGCGCTACTTCGCCAATGATCTCACCCGGCGTCGCCCCTCGGGCGCCGAAGACCGTCTCTCGCAATCCCTGTTCGACGCTGCCGTCGACCTGAACCCGCATCAGATTGACGCCGCGAGCTTCGCACTGCGGTCGCCGCTCAGCTCCGGCGTGATCCTCGCCGACGAGGTAGGTCTCGGAAAGACGATTGAGGCCGGTCTCGTGATGTGTCAGTTCTGGGCCGAGCGCAAGCGCCGGCTGCTCGTCATCTGCCCTGCGTCACTGCGCAAGCAGTGGAGTCTCGAGCTCGAGGAGAAGTTCCATCTTCCGACGGTGATTCTCGATGCGCGTGCGCTTCGCGAGCTCCGTCCCGCTCAGGACGAACCGCTGCCATCCGGCAGGGTCGTCATCATGTCAATCAACTTCGCTAGTGCCTTGCGTGACGACGTAAGCGCCACGCCTTGGGACCTGGTTACCATCGATGAGGCGCACAAGCTGCGCAACGCGTACCGGCCGAGCAATCGGATGGGTCAGCGGCTGCGTTGGGCACTCGACGGCAAGCGCAAGCTCCTGCTCACGGCAACGCCGCTGCAGAACTCATTGCTCGAGCTGTACGGTTTGTCGACCGTGATCGACGACCGCATTTTCGGGGACAGGGCGGCGTTCAGGGAGCAGTACATGCGCCAAGACGGCGACCTGCGTGAGCTGCAGGCGCGGCTGCGCCCGTTCTGCAAGCGCACTCTTCGCAAGCAAGTGCTCGAGTACATCCAGTACACAGCGCGGCGAACGATGACGGTGCCGTTCACGCCAACCGATGATGAGCGCCGCCTGTACGACGACATCTCCGCCTTTCTAACACGCGACGACACGTTCTCGGTGCCAGCGAGGCAACGTACTCTGGTCACTCTCATCCTGCGGAAGCTGCTGGGATCGTCCTCGCGCGCCATCGCCGGCACGCTCGAGACGATGCGCGAGCGGCTGGTCCGGCTGCGCGATAGCAGAGACCAAGCAGACGAGAGCATTGACGTACTTGCCGAGCTCACCGACTTGGATGAGCTTGAAGATGACTACGTTGATGAGGAGCTGAACGTCAACGAGGACGTCGCGGTGGGCAGCGAAGGTGCGACCGCCGGCGGCAGCAACGATGATGATGATGAGGTGGCGCTGAATCGCGCGAAGCTCGACACCGAGATTGCGTGGCTCGACGACTTCATCGGTCGCGCTCGCGGCATCTCGATCGACACGAAGTCACGGGCTCTGCTGATCGCCCTCGAAACGGGTTTCGCCGAAATGGAGAAGATGGGCGCTGCCCGCAAGGCTGTCGTCTTCACCGAGTCGCGTCGTACGCAGGAATACGTGCGCGACTACCTGCACGCAAACGGCTACGAGGGCCGCACCGTTCTCTTCAGCGGCACGAACACGGGACCGGAGCCGACGCGGATCTACGAGCAGTGGGTCGACGCCAACCGCGAGAGCGGGCGAACAACAGGGTCGCGAGTCGTCGACATCCGGACGGCGCTCATCGAGCACTTCCGCGACGAGGCCGAGGTGATGATTGCCACCGAAGCGGCCGCCGAGGGCGTCAACCTGCAATTCTGCTCGCTGGTCGTCAACTACGACTTGCCGTGGAACCCGCAACGAATCGAACAGCGCATCGGGCGCTGCCACCGCTACGGACAGCGGCATGACGTGGTGGTCATCAACTTCCTGAACGAGAGCAACGACGCTGATGGGCGCGTTCTGGAGCTGCTCGGCGAGAAGCTACGGCTGTTCACGGGGGTGTTCGGCGCGTCGGACGAGGTGCTCGGGGCCATCGAGTCAGGTGTCGACTTCGAGAAGCGTATCCTCGACATCTACCAGCAGTGCCGGCAGCCCGACGAGATCGATGCAGCGTTTGCGCGGTTGCGCGCGCAGATGGACGACGCTATTCAGGAGCGCATGGCCGACACACGACGCGTGCTGCTAGAGGAGTTCGACGAAGATGTTCACGTGCGCCTCAAGGCGCAACTCGACGCGACGCGGAGTTTCCTCGATACGGTGAGCAGGCAGTTCTGGACCCTGACGAAGTTCGTGCTGGACGACGCGGCGATCTTCGACGATGAGGGCCTCTGCTTCAGCCTCGTCGAGCCGCCGTCGTCTGACGTCCGCCCCGGCCGCTACCATCTCATCTCGAAGACGGCGCACAACGAGACGGGCGAGTACCTTTACCGGCTGTCACACCCGCTGGCCGAGTACGTCATCGGATGTGGGCGCGAAGCGTCAACTCCCCTGGCGCACGTGAGCTTCAACGCCAGTGGACTCCGGACAAAGCTCACCCAGGTGCAGAAGCTCAAGGGCCAGAGCGGGTGGCTTGTGCTCGACGCACTAACCATTGAGTCATTGGAGATGGAGGAGTACCTGCTGTTCACGGCGGTCACCGACAAAGGCGAGGTCCTGGATCAGGAGCGCTGTGAGAGGTTGTTCCGCTGCGACGGCGAGGTCGCCATGCAGCTTGCGCTCCCGGCCGCGATCGCGAAGCGACTCGCGGCCGAGCGCCGCCGCCACGCCGACGCCACCGTCGCTGCGTCCTTTGAGGCCAACAACGTGTTCTTCCAGCAAGAGCGTGACCGCCTCGAACGCTGGGCCGACGACAAGGTCAAGGCGGCCGAGAAAGAACTGGCGGAAGTCAAGGCTCAGATTCGCACGGCCAAGCGCGAAGAGAGACTGGCGCAGACCGTCGATGAGCAGCACCGTCTGCAGATAGAGATCAAGGAACTCGAGCAGAAGAAGCGTCGCCTACGGCAGCGCATCTTCGACGTCGAAGACGAGATCGCAGACAAGCGCGACGAGCTTATATTCGCACTCGAGAAGCGGCTTGCGCAGCACACGACGAGCGAGAGCCTCTTCACAATCCGCTGGAGTGTGGTGTGATTGACGATGGATCCAAGACCGGCAAGTGGAGGGTGACCGGTGGCTGAAAGCACCTATGACAAGTTCCGCGGCCTGCTGGCCGAGCTGTTCATGTTCGACCGCGCCGACCTCGACTTCGGCATCTACCGCATCATGAACGCCAAGCGCGACGAGGTGACGCGCTTCCTCGACCAAGACCTGTTGCCGCAGGTGAAGGCCACGCTGCTGGAGGTCGATCAGGGCCAACGGGCGCAGCTCCAGAGCGAGCTTGAAGAGGCTGAGCAGGCGGCGGCGCTGGCAGGTTTCGACCCTGATGACAGCCCCAAGGTGCAGCAGTTGCGGCAAGCGCTCAAAGCTGGCGGCGACCCCGACGCGCTCGAGGCCGAGGTGTTCTCAGACCTCTACAATTTCTTCCGTCGCTACTACAAAGACGGCGATTTCATCTCACTGCGCCGCTACAAGGAGGGCGTCTACGCCATCCCGTACGAGGGCGAAGAGGTCAAGCTGTATTGGGCCAACCACGACCAGTACTACATCAAGAGCGGCGAGTACTTCCGCGACTATGCGTTCAAGCCGGCCGACGGTCGGCGCGTGCACTTCAAGCTCGTGCAGGCTGACGAGGAGCGCGACAACACTAAGGCGCCGGCCGGGCAGGAACGGCGCTTCATCCTGAGTGAGACCGAGTCGATCCGCGAAGAGGTCGGCTCCAACGGCGCGGCCGAGCTGATCATCCCGTTCGAGTACCGGCCCGACCCACAGAAGCGCAACCGTGACGCGCTGGTGACCGAGGCGACGAAGAAGGTGCTCGGCGACGAGGCCGCCGCGGCCTGGCTCATGAGCCTTTCCGCCGCCGCCCCCACCGAGAAGAACCCGCAGCGTACCCTCCTCGAGAAGCAACTCAACGAGTACACGGCGCGCAATACCTTCGACTACTTCATCCACAAGGATCTCGGCGGCTTCCTGCGCCGCGAGCTCGACTTCTACATCAAGAACGAGGTCATGCACCTCGACGACATCGAGTCGGAGGGCGAGCAGCGAGTGGTGCAGTACCTGGCCAAAATCAAGGCCATCCGCCGCATCGCGCACAAGATCATCGACTTCCTGGCACAGCTCGAGGACTTCCAGAAGAAGCTGTGGCTGAAGAAGAAGTTCGTAATTGAGACCAACTGGTGCGTGACACTCGACCGGGTGCCGGAGAATCTCTGGCCGGAGATCGCCGCCAACGAGGCGCAGCGCGAAGAGTGGGTACGGTTGTTCGCCATCGACGAGAT
This sequence comes from Actinomycetota bacterium, assembly GCA_003158705.1. GTDB lineage: Bacteria > Actinomycetota > Thermoleophilia > UBA2241 > UBA2241 > FEN-672. The sequence goes on along the minus strand of PMKX01000229.1, from coordinate 234 downwards.
CGACCGCGATCTGACACAGCCCGGCTACTCGGAACCGATGACCTTGGAGTTCCTCAAGGCCAACCAATCCTTGTTGGTGGACACGACGCACTTCGATCGGGAGTTCAAGGACCAGCTGCTGGCTAGCTTCGACAATCTAGATGGCCAGACGGACGGGCTGCTGGTGCACGGCGACAACTTCCAGGCCTTTCGCATCCTGTTTGCCACCCTGAACGAGAGAGTCAAGTGCATCTA
>PMKX01000085.1:529-6533 GCA_003158705.1 Actinomycetota bacterium | reverse complement strand
GAGCGCGCTCTGGCATGGGCGCGCGAGGAAGGCCGCCCGGCGGTGCTCATCGCCGGCGAGACGCACGTGTTGCACGAGCCGGTCATCAACTCGGGCATCCAGGAGCTGGTGGCGGCCAACGGGGCGGTGCCCGTGCCGGCAGACTGCTACCCGCTGCCGCAGGGCGTGCCGCCGCTGGCCAGGGTGCACTGGGCGAGCGCCGGCAGCGCCCTGCGCGCCGCGGTGGCCGGCGTGCAAGCCGGCGGCGTGTACCCGCTCCTCCTGTGCGCCTACGGCTGCGGCCCCAACTCGTTCGTCGAGCACCTCTTCGACCACCTGCTGGAGGACTACCCGCACACCGTGCTCGAGAGCGACGGGCACGGAGGCAAGGCCGGCTACGTCACGCGCGTGCAGGCGTTCCTGCACACGGTGCGTGCCTACGAGGCGGAGCGCGCCGCCGGCCCGCCGGCCGCCGCCGACGGGCCGGCCGCTGCCCAGGGACCGGCTGCCGGCCGGCCTGCCGGCCGCATCGGCGCGCAACGGTTGGCGCGCTACGAGACCCCGCTGCCGAGCAGTCTCGACGGCGGCGGCTACCGTCGCTACTACTTCGGCCATGTCGGCGGCAGCTTGGGACGGCAGCTCGTCGCTGCCATGCGCGGCAGCGGGCTCGACGCCCACTACGCCGGCCCGGCGGACGAACTGGCGCTGGAGGAGGCGGGCCGTCACTGCACGGGCAAGGAATGTCTGCCCTACCAGCTCATCTGGGGCAGCTTCGCGCGCTTCCTACAGGCGGAGCCGGCTGGGGCCGGCGACGAAGCGCCTAACGGCCACGGCAGAACGCTCTTTCTGAGCGCGGGCAACGGCTTTCAGGCGTGTCGCGCCAACTGCTTCCCGCTCGCGGAGCAGATCGCTCTCGACAAGCTCGGCTTAGGCGAGCGCATCGAGGTCGGCGATCTTGGGCTGGTCACCGGCAGCAGGAAGATGATGCCGGTCGCCTGGTCGGCGCTGGTGGCCGTCGATCTGCTCAACATGATGCGCTTTTACCATCTGGCCACCGAGCGCACCCGCGGTGATGCCGACGCGCTCTTTGCGCGCCACTCCGACCGGCTGACGAGTCTGCTGGAGCGGCCGCGCCGCGCCGCCGGTCTGGCTCGCGGTGTGGCCGCCGCCCGCCGGACGCTGCGCGAGGTCGAGGCGCTGGTGGGGCAGGCAGCGGCCGATTTCGCCGGCCTGCCGCGCGATTCGGCCCGCGAAGCGGAGCTGCGCGACGTCTTCATCTGTGGCGACTTCTTCCTGCGCGTGGACGAGTGGGGCAACGACCAGCTGCAGCGCAAGCTCAGCGACCTGGGCCTGCGACTTCTGTTCGAGCCCTTCGGCGAGTTCATCGAGCTGTTGGTCCTGCGCGACGTTCAGGAGGCGGTGACCGACGGCCGGGCCGCCGTCGAGCGCCGCGCCACCCTGCGCGTCATGCGCTACGTGATCGACCGTCTGGTGCGCACCGTGCAGGTGCACGAGCCGTGGGTCTTCTGGCACGACATCCGCGACGTCGAGGGCGAGAGTCGCGCGCTGCTTGACGGCTACCCGTTCGGTGAGTCGATCCCGACCATCGGCAGCGCCCTGCTCACGTGGCGCACCAAGCCGGTCGACGGCGTGGTCGTGGTGGCGCCGCGCGGCTGCGGGCCGGCGCTGGTGGCTGAGGCGCAGTTGCGTCGCTTGGCGGCGGACGGCCCGCCGCTGCTCTTCGTCTACAACGACGGCGACCCCATCGACGAGGATCGTCTGGCCGGCTTCGCCTGGCGGCTGCGCTCCCGCGAGCGGCGCCACTCGGCCCTGCTCGGCGGCCGCTCGACCTAGCCGGCGCGCACGTCGGGGCCGCGTGCGGCCCGGCGCCGCGCCTACACTCTTACGTCGCGGCGCTCGAAGGCCAGAAAGGCGACGGCGGCCAGGACGGCAGTCACAGCCAGCAAGAGGCCGGCGTACACCGGGCGCACGCCGATCGACAGCGGTTGGGCGCCGCCGTAGTAGTAGAAGAGCGAGAGCTTCTGCAGCGGCTTGAGCGTGTGCGAAAGCGGCGCCAAGGCGTTGACCAGGTACGCGGCGGCGGCCACGATGGTGCTCACGCCGACGGCCGCCCCATGTCTGCCCGTGGCGGCGCCGACCGTCAAGGAGAGCGTGCCGAGCGAGAGGGCGAGCAGGAAGAGGTCGACATTCGCCCCGAGCAGCGCTCCGTAACCGGGGTTCATGTGCTCGAGGGTCACGCCGATCACGAGCGCGCCGAAGTGCGCCACGGTGAGCGCCGCGATAGCCACGACCAGCACGGCGGCCTTCTGGGCCAGCAGCCGCCGTCGCGACATCGGGTACGAGAGCAGCAAGCTCAGTGTGCCCGCCTCCTCTTCGCCGGCGATCTGTCGCGCGCCCAAGCCGACGGCGAACACCAGAAACAGGAGGGGGCTCATGAACGAGAGGATCCTGCCGTCGATGTAGCCCTTGGGCGACGTGAACGAGACGCCCTGGCCGATGAAGACGTTCTTGAACGCCGCAGGCAGGCTGTCGATGAGCTTCTGCACACTGGCGGCGCTGTCGCGTACCGTGGGATAGAAGAGACAGAACAAGATGACCATGAAGGCGATGCCGACGGCCCAGTAGAGGAACGAGCGACGCAGGTCGCGCACGCCTTTGAAGAAGGCGTCACGAAGCACGGTCTCTCCCGCTGTAGAAGTGGAAGAAGACGTCTTCCAGATCGGGTTCGCGACTGGTCATGGTCACGACCTCGAACTCGGCCAGCTTCTTGACCGTGGCGTCGAGCGGACCCGCGACGGTGAGGTGCAGGCCGCCGCCGTTGGCGCTCACGGCCGTCACCCCCGGCACGTGCGCGAACACGTCGGGCGAGACGGGCTGCGCAAAGACCACGTCGAGCTCGCGCACGGCTCGTCCGGTGAGCGCGCTCACTTCCTCCACGGCCACCATTTCGCCTTCGCGGATGAACCCTACGCGGTCGCAGACGCGCTGCACCTCAGGGAGCACGTGCGAGGAGAGAAACACCGTCTGGCCTCTGTCGCGTGCCTCGGCGATGAAATGGTGGAACTCGTGTTGCACCAGCGGGTCGAGACCGACGGTCGGCTCGTCGAGGATGAGCAGCTCGGGCCGGTGCATGAAGGCCTGGATGAGCCCCAGCTTGCGCTTGTTGCCGGTCGAGAGGTCGCTCACCTTTTTGGTCAGGTCGAAGTCGAGCTGCTCGACCAGGCCGCCAACGTACTGCCAGTCCACGCCGCCGCGCAGGTTGGCGAAGAAGCGCAGGGTCTCTTCGCCGGTGAGGTGGCTGTAGAGGCTGAGCTCACCGGGCAGAAAGCCGACCCTGCGCCGCACGGCCAGGCTTTGACGACGGCTGTCCAGGCCGAGCACCGTGACCCGGCCGGACGTGGGCCGGATCAGGTCGAGCAGCACGCGGATCGTGGTGGTCTTGCCGGCGCCGTTGGGGCCGAGAAAGCCGAACACTTCGCCGGCGGCGATCTCGAGGTCGAGGTCGACCACGCCGCGGTTCTTGCCGTAGGATTTGGTCAGCCGCTCGGTGACGATCGCTGCCGTCATCCTCGCTCTAGACCATCTCCTCGGAGATCTTGCACTCGGTGCCGGGCCGAGCGATGAAGAGGATCACGTCGCCGACCTTGACCACCGTCTCCGGTGTGGGCACGACGATCTCGCTGTCGTGCAGGATGGCGGCCAGCACGCAGCCTTCGGGGATGTCGATCTCCTTCATGGCCCGGTTGGCCGCCCACGTCTCCTCCGAGACGGTGAGCGCCGTGACCGTCACTTCGCCCTCGCGCAGGCTCAGCAAGGTCACGATGTCGGCCAGTGTGGCCTCTTCCTCGATCAGCCGCGAGACGATCTGCGCCGAGTCGATGGCCACATCCACGCCCCAGCTGCGGTTGTAGAGCCAGCGGTTGCGCGGGTTGCGCACGGCGGCGATGACCTTCTTGACCTTGAACTCATTCTTGGCCAAGAGACAAGCGACGAGGTTGTCCTCGTCGTGGCCGGTGGCGGCCAGGAACACGTCGGCGCGGTCGGCGCCGGCCTCCTCCAGTGTGCTGGGCTCGTCGGCGTCGCCGGTGATGACCTGTACGCCCAGCTCATCGGCGATGGAGTGAGCCCGCTCCCGGTCCTTCTCGACCACGACGACCTCGTGCTTCTCCTTGGTGTAGGTCGTGACTCGGCGGCCAAGCGTTCCGCAACCCGCGATGATGATCCTCACGTCTTCCACCCCATCATCTTCTGGAACTTCTCCACGGCCGTCTGGTGCACCAGGACGTGGACCTGATCGTCTTCCTCGAACTGCGTCCCGGAAACCGGGATGAAGCTCCTGCCCATGCGTACGATGAGCGCCACCCTGACCTCGCCGGGCGCGTCGAGGTCGCCTACCGGCTTGCCGATCAGGTGCACCGGCACCCAGGCCTCCATGAGCTGTACCTCGCCGTTGCCGAAAGCGACTTCCCGCTCGAGCTGCGGGCTGACGATGAACTCGACGATCTTGCTGGTGCTCCAGGCGGTGGGTGCGAACGTCTGGATGCCATAGCGACGGTAGATCTCGGCCCGCCGCGGGTCGTAGATGCGGCTGACCACGTCGGGCACTCGGAAGATCTCCTTGGCCACACGGGCGGCGACGATGTTGGTGTTGTCGCCGCTCGTGACCGCGACCAGTGCGTCGGCCTCGGCGATGCCCGCCTCCTCGAGCACGGTGCGGTCGTAGCCCATGCCGACGACCGTCTTGCCGGTGAAGTTGTTCGGCAGCAGGCGAAAGGCGATTTGGTCGCGGTCGATGACGGCCACGCTGTGCCCGCCTCGGGCGAGCTCGGCGGCCGTCATGGCACCGACCCGACCGCAGCCGACGATTATCACATGCATGGGCTCATCCTCCTGCGGGCGCCATACGGCGCCGCGCGAACCATTTTCTCGCTTCTTCGGCGAAGAACAAAGTAATGGCGGCCACCACGAGCAATCCCCAGTCGGCCAGCGTCAGTGGTCCGGTCTTGAAGATGGATTGCAGCGGGCCGAGATACGAGATGGCGGCGATGAGCGCGATGCCCACGACCTGGCTGTAGACCAGCCACTTGTTGCTGAGCAGGCCGACCTTGAACAGCGACTCGCGCTCGGTACGGCAGGCGAAGCCGTTGGCGACCTGGCACATGACGACGGTGGCCTGGGTCATGGTCACGGCTTCGCACCAGTACAGATAGTGGGCGTTGCCGGGCGCCATCCAGGAGCCGTCGCCCCAGTGCCAGCCATGCGAGTGCAACACGTAGAGGAACCCCGTCACCGACCAGATCGACTCGATAGCGCCGATGTAGGCTACCCGGGCGAGCGTGGCCCGGCTCATGAGACGCTCCTTGCGGGAGCGTGGCGGCTGCCTCATCACGCCCGGCTCGGGATGCTCCGTGCCGAGGGCCAGGCCCGGCAGCACGTCGGAGCCGAGGTCGATGGAGAGCACCTGCAGGGCGCCGAGAGGCACCAGGTGGATCGCGCCCAGGGTCGCGAACACGAACGGGAACAGCTCGGCCATGTTGTGGCTGAAGATGTAGGTGACCATCTTCTTCACGTTGGCGTACACGCCACGCCCCTGCTCGATGGCCTTGACGATGCTGGCGAAGCTGTCGTCGAGCAGGATCATGACGGCCGCTTCGCGCGAGACGTCGGTGCCGCTCAGACCCATGGCGACGCCGATGTCGGCCCTCTTGAGCGCCGGCGCGTCGTTGACGCCGTCACCGGTCACGGCGACGATCTGTTTCATCTCCTTGAGCGCCGAGACGACCTCCATCTTGTGCTCGGGCGCCACTCTGGCGAAGATCACGTCCTGCGGCTTGCCGAGCTCCGCCTTGAGGTCGTCGCTGCTCATGTCCTCCAGGTCGATGCCGGTGATGACGCGCACGTTGTGGTCGCCGCGAACGATGCCGATGCGGCGCGCTATGGCCTCCGCCGTGAGGCCGTAGTCGCCGGTCACCATGATGATGCGGATGCCGGCGGCGAGCGCCTC
>PMKX01000085.1:0-507 GCA_003158705.1 Actinomycetota bacterium | reverse complement strand
GCCTGGCGCGACATGTCGTCGTTCTGGGCCAGGATGCCCGTGCGCATCTCGTCGGTCAGTGGGACGACCTGGCCGTCGAGGCGGATGCTCGCGCAGCGGGGGATGGTCTCGGAGGGCGCGCCCTTCACGTAGGCCTTCTGGCCGTCGCCCTCGACGTGGATCACGGACATGCGCTTGCGCACGGACTCGAAGGGCAGCTCGTAGATCTTGGGCCGCTCAACGAGCTCCTCGATGAGGTCGAAGCCGACCTTGCGGGCGGCGACGAGCAGGCAGCCCTCGGTGGGGTCGCCGACCACGCGCCAGCCCTTGTCGCCGGNNCTGGCGCGCCTCGTCCTTGGGCAGCGTCGTGTCGCCGACCACGAACTCGCCCACCGGCTCGTAGCCGGCGCCGGTGACCTCGACCACCGTGTCGCCGGCGTAGATCTCCTTGACCGTCATCTCGGCCTTGGTGAGCGTGCCGGTCTTGTCGGTGCAGATGACGTTGGTCGAGCCGAGCGTCTCGACGCC